>JAUCPW010000017.1 GCA_030373045.1 Candidatus Fermentibacter sp. | reverse complement strand
TTCGGAACTCGTCGGCAGCGTCAGATGTGTATAAGAGACAGGCGCCGATCAGGCCGCCCTGCTTGTTGCGGTAGGTCCGCGCGAGCGCCTCGATCTCGGCGAGGGCCTTCTTCCCCTCGTCGTAGCGCGGCCGGACCGTGTTGCGCCACTGGTCCACCATGGAGAAGATCGACTCCCGTAGCCAGGGGTCGAAGCACCGCCTCTCGGAGGTCCCGAAGGACAAGAAGCCCTTCGGGTTCCCCCTCGGGCTGAACTGGGCGAGGGGATTTCCGAAGCTGTCCTTCTTACCGATGTACTGTTCGGAGGGTAGATAGCGCGGGTGAGACCAGTACTTCCCTCCTCCGACAGGGGGGTGGTAGAGGGACCAGATCGACCAGTCGGCGTACTGCTTCGTGATCACCCCGCTCTCGACGTCCCGGAGGAGCATGTCGAGGTACGATGTCCAGAACTCCACTCCTCCGCTCGACGTCGACGCGCTGTCTGGGTCGACGTAGGACCGCTCCATCGCCACGCGGAGGGATCGGTACTGCTTCACCCGCTTGTCGTCCGGCCCTGCGCCCGTGAGCTGACGAATGAGAGCGCGCCGATTCCGCGAGTACGAATCATCCGAGGGCCGGGTCGGCATCAGGTTCAGCTCCCCGAAGTCTTCTCCCTCGGTGATCGCCACAAGGGCCTGCCCAAGCACCGAGCGCATGGGTATGAGTCCCGGGATGTGGACCGTTCTGAACAGGTCGCACGGGCACTGCTCGCATCCGCCGAGCTTCGACCCCGAGGGGACGATCTTGCGGATCGACAGGAAGCTCTTGCACTCCGCCTGCTGCTTGGCCGCGTCCTCGGCCTGGAGGGCGTTCGCCCAGGAGATGAACCCCGTCGCGATGCCCACGAACATCCCGAGGACGGGGACGGCGCTCGCGAGACCCCCCACGGCGTCGGCGACCGATGAGCTGATCCTGCCGGCGACGTCGCCGGCTGCGCTCGCCAGGATCGGAGCGACCGCGGCCGCCACGGACTTGACCATGACGACGGAGGGGGCAGAGAGCTCTTTCAGCCCTGCCGCCGTGCGAAGCGCGTCGTCGAGAATCGTCTGGGTCAGCATCAGATCACAGCCCGTTGTAGAACGTCGCGCGCGGGTCGCGGATGTCCCGGCGGATCTTCTTCGCGAGGGTCCTGGTCCACGCCCTCACGTACCCGTGGTGGGAGGACCTGCCCTCGCCGTCATAGTGCCAGACCGGCGGCCCCGGAGGCCACAGCTTCCCCGTCCTGTCAACCCCGTTCTCGTCGAGGTGGACCCGGACGAGGTTGAGGAGGGCCCCCGTCTTCACGCTTGACATCACCGACCGATCCTGTCTGCGATCGCGAGCAGGATCGTCCTCTGGCACGCAATGGAGCAGGCGTGCTTGGCCTCGTCCACCGTCAGCTCCCTCCCCGTCCCGATCTGGACCGTCACCGCCGACACCATCGTCTGTCGCAGCGCGGGCGCGCGGCCCGCGTACTCCTCCGAGAGGGTCGAGCCGCAGCCGTCGCAGGTCGTCACGAACTTCGTCGTCATAGCGAGCGTCCTTTCACAGGTCCGGGTGTCGGTCGGAGGGGAGGATCCCGCCCTCGTCCTGGAGCAGCGGGGAGAGGACGGGGTCCGCGAGCGCGGTCGCGTAGCCGACCGGCTGACCGTCGACCGTGATCGAGTCGCGCTTGACATAGCGAAGGAGCTGGCTGTAGTCCGTGTGGCCGAAGTCGTGGGCGAGGCCGATCGACTGGATCACCCGCTCCCCGCCGGGGCTCCTGCTCGGCGCGTTCGGGAGATACCAGCCGAAGTTCGCGCCGTTCCGGCGTGACCCCTTCTGCCCCGCGGGCAGGTCCTCCCCCGTCCCCGCGGGAGCCGGCCAGTTGCGCCGCGTGAGGATCCAGTCCTTGCCGAGGTTCGACTTGAGCTCATCGCGCCCGGCGACCGCCGCCGCGAGCGCCGCGCTCTGCTGGATCATCCGGTCGGTGCGAGCCATCGTGCCGTCCGCGGACCAGTTCCGCACGTGTGGAGCCACCTTCACGGGGGCCTGACGCTGGATCTCGTCGGAGATCTTCGTCGTCAGCATCGACCCGCCGATCATGTCCCCGATCGCCTGCGCGGTCGGGAACGTCGTCGAGACGTAGAGCCTGTGGTCGCCGCGACGCAGGGCGAGGGGCTCGCGGCTCACGAGCGCGCGCACGACGCGCCCGTTCGCCGTCCACGTGAGCGGGTGCCAGTGGTGCTCGACCTCCCCGGCGGCGACGGCCGCGAGGATCTGCTGCTCGCGTTGAGGGATGCCGTCCGCGAGGCTGAACACGTTCTCCGCGGTCGGCGGCGCGGGCGCGGGAGGCGGGGGAGGGTGCTGTGGCACCGGCGCGGGCGCCGGCTTCGGCGGTGCCGGGGCTGTCTCTTATACACATCTCCGAGCCCACGAGACAGCG
>JAUCPW010000016.1 GCA_030373045.1 Candidatus Fermentibacter sp. | reverse complement strand
ATCAGGAACTCACACCAGTCAGGGGCGAAGGAGCTCCAGCGGGATGAAGACCTCCTGCTGGCCGAAGCAGTAGGGGCTGACGGCGTACTCCGCGAAGCGCACAGTGAAACCGGCGAGGGCGCCCGAGGAGTCGGGCACCGGCCACAGCATCGAGTAGTTCTCCCAGTACGGCCCTGCGCCTCTCAGGATCCACTCCATGTCCGGTTCGGGACCGAGCCTCGCCTCAAGGGTGTCGCAGACGATTGCCGAGAATCTGACGAGTTCGGCCGAATCCGCCAGCAGGTCGCGCGAGTCGATCGCGGCCCAATTCAGCAATACGGGACCGCCTTCGAGGGCGTACCTGTACAGGATCGTGTTGTTCATGCCGTGGGCGCCGCCTGTGAACCACCAGTATTCGCACGTCGCGACGGCAAAGCCGTCAGGGGCGGGGAGCAGACTCATGCCGCCCTCGATCATCCAGGACTCCCACTCTTCAAGTTCGCCGGCAGGTAGGGTGGAATCGGCGCTGTTCGCGAAGGAGATCCTCACATCCTCCATGTCCGTGACGGCCTCGGCCCACAGGAACTCGAGGCCCGGCTCAACGGGCGGGTACATGAAGTTGTAGGACCATCCGTGTCCGGAGTCGGCCACGGTGCAGGGCTTCTCGTAATCCAGAGTCACAGTGCGCGATGGCGACTCGTAAACCACGGCCGGCTCTGTGCCGGATCCCGCACTCCAGCCTGCTGTCGCAGCGAGTGCTGCAAGGACTGCAGTGATCAGCAGGGCACCGGCACGGGAACGGTGAGGCGAAATGGTTGAAGACGTCAGGACCGGCATGGTGTCTTGCTCCCTTCCCTGGAGCAGTTCTGCACGCAGTTGCAGAATCCGTGGAAGTTGGCGCAGATGCCGCCGAAGATGGAGAACAGGCCCCAGAAGAGTGGGCCGCCCAGTATCTGAAGCCAGCCCGGCGCCGATCCGATGACCTGCGCGAGCTGTACGCCCCAGGCCACCATGTAGCATCCCGCCACTATGCAGGCATGGCCGAAGACGATCTGTCCCCGCTTCCCTCCCCGGAATCCCAGGTAGGTAAGCGCGACTCCGATCAGGAGAGGGATGACGGGCCCGGCACCGCCTGCGCCGCCCGCGATCCCGAGGATGCCCAGAACTGCCAGGATGATGCCCAGCACGATCGCGACGGGACTCCTTCGACCTGTCATGATCCCCTCCGTTATAACGGCCTGTTCCTGCGACCGGGTCTAGAGTCTCACCAGGCTGCGCACCACCGATCCCGACGGGCAGTCGAGCCTGAGGAAGTAGATGCCCGCGGGCACGTCGTCCGCGGTCCAGCGCAGCCCGTGCATTCCCTCCGATGCATCCCCGTCGAGGAGAACCTCCACGAGTCTGCCATCCAGCCCGTAGACGGCGAGCCTCGCGACTCCGGCCGCGGGCAGGCTGAAGGACAAATCCAGAGGAGCCGAGGACGGGTTCGGCGTCGGGTGGTCGAGTGCCGGGCGGGCGACAAGCGGCGGGCCCCCGATGCCCGTGATCGTCCATGTGACGGTGACGGAGTCGGCACCCTCGGCGCTGAAGTCTGGGCCTACGGCCTCGACCAGGAGGGTCGTCACCGTCTCACCGGCGTCCCTGACGACTTCGGGCACGAAGCAGGCGTTGTCGGGCGTGCCCCAGAGGAACGTTCGCGAGCCGCTGTCGTCGAGGCGGTACACGTTGTACTGGTAGACATCGCCGGGCGAGCGGGTCCACCTCAGGCGCACCGAGGCGTGATCGTCGTCGCTCTGGTAGAAACCGTCGACCCAGAGGCTCGTCGGTGGAGCCGGAGGATCGGGCGGGCCGTCGAGGAGGCCGAGTCTGCCGATCCTGGCGTCGAAGTCGGATATGGCGGACGGTGAGACGAACCGCAGGCCCAGGGCCTCGAGGGTGTGGCCGGAACAGGACGAGAGGCTGACGGTCTTCAGGTTCCATCCCGCCTGGTACGAGCTGCCGACGTCGATGAATGCGCCGGGTCCCGAGGTGTCGTCCAGGTCGAGGGCTATCTGGATCCTGCTGGGCTGTCCCGCCGCGTCGGCCTTGAAGGCGATGACGCAGGAGCTGGACGAACCCAGGGCTATGTCGGTGGAGTAGAGCATCAGGTCGGAGGGCGTGCCGGCCGCCAGGTCGCCCGATACCGAGAGGCATGTCCCGCCGTAGTAGGCGTCGTCCCAGACGAGGTCGGGGTAGAGAGGGGTGCTAGCGCTGGTCGATATCCACCGCCACGTAGGGAGGACGTCCTGCAGGGAGAGGTTGCTCCATTCCCCGGTTCTCTCCACCAGGCCGTCGATCGCGTAGATGCCTCCCTGCCCGGTGCTGAAGTTCGTGACGAAGGGGCAGGAGCCGATCACGGAGCGGTCGGGCACGTAGTGGGCCATCCCCTTCCACGGATCGGAGGTGGAAGTGTTGGAGGGATCGCGGTTGGCTCCGACCCAGAACCGGTTCTCCTTCTGGTAGAAGTCCGCAGGGCCCGTGGACGAGTTGAAGCACCACTCCGGCCTGTAGAAACCGAGAGACGTCCGATGGGACTGCCCCTCGGGGAACAGCACCGCCCAGTTGACCGACGAACCGTACCCGTTCGCCTCGACGTCGGCGCCCGCGAAGAGCTCGTAGCGGCTCCTGCCGTAGCTCTCGGCCAGGGTGCCGGAGTTCACGAGGCCGGTCTGGTTCCAGTTGAAGTTGATGAAGAACTCGTCGGAGATGACCCCGCCGTCGTGGAAGAACATGTCGTTGCTGGCGTTGAGGGCGTTCTGCCAGGCGATGGCCCCGTTCTCGATCATCGCGTCGTACCACATGATGTCGATGTCGGAGACCGTCTGGACGTAATCCATGAAGTCGCGCACCTGGGTCGCCAGCTGAGCGTTCCCGCCCGCCGTCTCCTGGTTGATGAACCAGCCCTCGAAACCGTAGTACTCGGCCGCCTCGATGAGCTTGTCCGCCACCGGGAAGGTGCCGCCGTCCTCCTGGACGAGGTCCCACACCCATTCGATCTGGCCGCCGTAGGCCGTGGGCGGGAAGAAGACCGTTCCATACACCGGCACGCCGTTCCTGTGGGCGGCGTCTATCACATAGGGGGCCGGAGCCAGGATGAGCCCCTCGCCGGCCGATCCGCCCCAAAAGACCATGATGTCGATGTACATCCAGTAGTTGGGCGCGAAGACGTCGAAGTCCTCCCTGCCCTGGGAGGGATTGCTGCTGGTGCCGTACCAGGCGCACAGAGTGGAGATCTGTGCCTCCCCGGAGCGTGCATGGGGGTTGACCTGGATCCCGTAGGGTATCCTGGACGCGAGCGGGACGGAGGAGACGTTGTAGGGGGCGTCTGGATCGGTTGCCGGGTCCCACGAGAGGATCTCGTCGGGGTACCAGTAGGAGCATAGCGGCTGGCCGGGAGGGAACTGGGCCGCGGCGGAGCTCGTGAGGAGGGAAAGGCACAGCGGCGTCAGCGTCTTCATGGCTCATCCTTCGACGTTGCGGAATGCCGGACCGTCCATCGGGGTACAGAATAGGGCGGGGGCGGGGGCTCGTCCATCCCGCGGGATGAGATGTCCGCAAGACGATTGCCGGCACGCCCGGGCGGCGGCAGATTCGCAAGCGTAGAGCCGGCGTCCCGGAGGCGCCGGCCGGGCAGGAAGATGGAGAGAGTTAAAGGAGTTAAAAGCGTTCTTGGTGGGGGCGTTCTTGATCGCCTATCCGGTCGCCTGCCGCAGGGGTGACAGAGGAGAAAGTCAAAGGTGTTAAAAGCGTTCCTGGTGGTTGCATCGTTCTTTCCGGATCTGCAGTGCCTGCCCGCAGGGGTGTGCGGGCTCTGGCACGGGATGCCGATGGTCCCCGCCGGCTATGCCCGAATGTACGCCCTCCTCGATGACGGGCGGTTCGTGTGGCGCGAGAGCGAGATGGACGGGGAGGCCAGGCTCCGCGAGAGGTCCGGTTGCTGGAGCATGGAGGGGGACACGCTCGTTCTGAGGGTGTCGACCGACCTGGTGCGGGAGGGCGGGACGATGGAGCCCGCCACCGGCTCGACCGGCACCGACTCGGAGCTCGTCGGCTTCACCGAGGTGTACTACGACTACTTCGTTCCCGAAGAGGTCAGGATCGTAGCCTCGACCCCCGAGCTGGTGGAACCGGAGGACGACCCGGACCTGCCCGCGGGAATGTGGCGGATGATCATTGGGGGGGAGGACTACTGGCTGCTTTCCTCCGACCCCGGGACGATCCAGCTGATCCTGAACCGGGACTGACCCCGGCCCGGGCCTGTTCGTTATCACCCGCACCGGCGCCATCCGCCCGGCCCGTGCGGCCTTCGGCCGCCGGAACCGCCTGCGTGGCTACGGAACCGGCTGGAACCGCCCTGCCTTCTGACGCCAGCACGGCGTCGCGCCCCTCGAGCCTCATCCTGACAGCACGCTCGGTTCTGCCCAGGGCTTCGGCGATGGCGGAGGGAGTGGAGCCCTCGCCGGCCATGCGCCTGAGTTCTTCGTCGTCTTCGGGCGTCCACTTCTCGAAGGCCTTCGGGTGGAGCCTGTGCACCTCCTCGAGCTCGACCCTTCGCCTGTCGCCCGATTCGCGGTCCATCACCTTCAGGGCCGAGAGGACCGCCCTGCGGAAGGGCTCGAGACCGCTCTCGAAAACCACGATCCTGTCCTGCTTCCAGCCGCCGCGCTCGGCCCTGCGGCTCTGGGCCATGGACAGGAACACCCTGCCCCTGCCCGTCTCCCTCACGTCGAGGAAGTACCCCGCGCCGCGCGAAGCGACCCGCTCGCTCCAGATCGTCTGATTCCCGGACTCCATCCCTGCACCTCCATGCAAACTGGTGTTCCCATGACTAGTGTCGCTCATCCGGAACCCGGGCGCAAGGGGTGGGGGCCGGCCTTTTGTGTTATCGTCCGGAGTCTCTTTCGGACGGCTCCGTCAGCCGTCATGGAGCGCGATGGCAGCGGCAGGCGACGGTTTCCTCCCTGTCGACCGCAGGGGCATGGAGGCACTGGGCTGGGACGTCTGCGACGCCGTGATCGTCACGGGCGACGCATACGTCGACCATCCCTCGTTCGGCGCGGCCCTGATCGGCAGGCACCTGGAGTCGCTCGGCCACAGGGTGGGTATCATCTCCCAGCCCGACTGGAAGAACCCCGGCAGCCTCCTCGCCCTGGGGGTCCCGCGGCTCTTCGTGGGGATCACCTCCGGCGCGATGGATTCGATGGTGAACCACTACACGTCGTTCGGAAGGATCAGGTCCGACGACGCCTACACGCCCGGGGGCAGGGCCGGAACCAGGCCCGATCGCGCGGTGACGGTGTACGCGAACGCAGTCAGGCGGGCGATGCCGGGAGTCCCGATGGTGCTGGGCGGGATCGAGGCCAGCCTCAGGCGGCTCTCGCACTACGACTTCTGGTCGGAGCGGATGAGGAGGTCGATCCTCCTCGACACACGCGCCGACATCCTGGTCTACGGCATGGGGGAGAGGCAGATCGCCGAGATAGCGGCGAGGCTCTCGGAAGGTCGCGACCTGGACGGCATCCCCGGGACCGCGATCTGGAGGGGGGCTTCGCGCGCCGAGCCTCCCGAAGGGGCGGTGGTCCTTCCTTCGCACGAGGCTGTGTGCTCCGACCCCACCGCCTTCCTGGAGATGACACTGGCGGTGGAGGCCGAGGCAAGCCCCTGGTGCGGCAGGCCGCTCGTGCAGATGTCGGACAAGAGGATGACCGTCGTTCATCCTCCCGCGGAACCGCTTTCCGAAGGCGAGATGGACGCCCTGTACGCCCTGCCCTTCACCCGCAGGCCGCATCCTTCCTACACCGAACCCGTGCCGGCCTGGGAGATGATCCGCGATTCGGTGACGGCCGTCAGGGGATGTGCGGGAGGGTGCAGCTTCTGCGCCCTCGGCCTCCACCAGGGAAAACATCTCGTTTCGAGGAGCAGCGGGTCGGTTCTCGGGGAGGTGCGCATCCTGGCGTGTCAGGACTGGTTCCGCGGGACCGTCTCCGACATCGGCGGCCCGACCGCGAACATGTACGGGCTTCGCTGCACGAATCCCGAAGCGGAGAGGAAGTGCCGCCGCCCCTCGTGCCTCTTCCCCTCGCCGTGCCCCAACTTCCCGACTGACCAGACGGCCTATGCCGATCTCCTGGACGCCGCCGCCGGCATTCCCGGAGTGAAGCACACCCTGGTGGGCAGCGGGCTCCGGCTCGACCTGGCCGCACTCGACCCGGCATTCGTGAGGAGGCTCGCCAGCGGGCACGTGGGGGGGCACCTGAAGGTGGCGCCCGAGCACTTCTCCGCGCGGGTCCTCGAGCTGATGAGGAAGCCCGGCATCGCGACCTGGCGGCGGTTCCTCGAACTCTTCCGAGAGGCCTCGGCCGGGCGGGAGCAGTACGTGCTGCCCTACGTGATGGCGGCCTTTCCCGGCTGTACGATGAGGGACATGGAGGAGGCCGCGGAGGAGCTCAGGCGGTGCGGCCTCTCGCCGAGGCAGGTGCAGGCGTTCCTGCCCACTCCGATGACGCTCGCGACCTGCATGTACGCGACCGGGCTCTCCCCTGACGGGAGGGCGGTCGAAGTGGCGAGGAAGCCTTCGGACAAGAAGCGCCAGATCGACGTCCTGCCCGGGCTTTCCGGGAATCCGGGGAGGGGCCTGGAACCGGGGGGCCGCAGGAAGCTATAGAGGGGTGCCCTGCAGGAGTCGTTGCGGAACGACGCACTCGCGGCTACGGAACCCGGCCGGGACAGCACGCAGCAGGCCTACCGGGACGCAGTCATCCTTAGGGGGAGGGGTGCCGAACCCTCCTGCGGGCAGGCCAGCCAGCCTCCTTGAGAAGACCTCCTGCACTCCTCCCCCGCCCTTCCCGCACTCATTCGAATTCGGGATCAGCTCCTGACTAGGACCTCGTCGGCCATGCCCCTGACGAGTTCGGCGGCCTTCTCGGCGTAGCCCGCCGGATACGGCGCCAGGCCGGAGTACTCGGGAGACAGGGTCTTGCCGGGCCGGAACCGCTGGATCGCGTAACGCTTCACATGCCCTATCCTGCCGAGAATCTCCGGCAGGTCCCCGGCCGAAACGAGCCCCGGCACCAGTGTGGTCCTGAACTCGTAGCCGGGCATGGACGCCACCATGCCGGCCGACCTGAGCACATCCTCGAACGACGCCCTTCCGCCGGTGGCGTCCCTGTACCTCGCAGGCGGCGCCTTGAGGTCCATGGCCACGTAGTCGACCATGTCGAGGACGCCGGCGAGCCTGTCGGGGAGTGTGCCGTTCGTGTCGAGCTTGACCGGCAGACCCGTCTCGGACCTGATCCTGTCGATGAATGCGGCCAGGCCGGGCGACAGCAGGGGCTCGCCTCCGGTTATGCAGACCCCGTCGACGAAGCCCACCCTCCGCGACAGCAGGGAAAGCACCTCGTCCTCGCAGAGCGTGTACTGGTCCTCGAGCACGTCGGGACGCACCAGCTCGGGGTTGTGGCAGAACGGGCAGTAGAGGTTGCATCCCCCGAAGAAGACGACGGAGGATATCCTGCCGGGATACTCGATGAGGCTGGTGCCCAGGAACGACCGGATCAAACCGCCGGCTCCCCCTTGCCCTCGGGGGGAGGGGTGATGTCGACATAGGTCCTGTCGGCGAACTCGGCCTGCTTGCCCCTGTTCCAGTCCTGCACGGGCCGGTAGTACCCGACCACCCGCGAATAGACCTCGGCCTTCACGGCCTTGATCCTGGAGTCGCCCTTCTCTTCCTCAGTCATCTCCACCGATCCTCCCGACGTGAAGGAAAAGCCCGCCCTGGCCCGGGTCCGCGGCATCCGGCCCCATGGTCCTGTAGCTGCCCTCGGGCAGATCGACCTCGCCTTCCACCATCTCCCCGAACTTCTCGATCTCCTCGTCGGAGTGAGGGAAGGGGCAGTAGAAGCATTCCCCGGGGACGTACCCGTGGACAGGGCATATCGAAAACGTTGGCGTGAAGCTGAAATAGGGGAGCCTGAACCTTGTGACTATCCGCCTGGCCAGGTCCCTGACGGTTCTCCAGTCCGTGATGGCCTCGCCGATGAACACGTGCACCACAGTGCCCCCCGTGAACATCGCCTGGAGGGGGTCCTGGTGCTCGAGGAGGCTGTAGATGTCGGTACGGTCGTTCACCGGCGGATGGACCGAATTGGTGTAGTACGGGCTGGTGGAACCCATCGTGTAGATGCCGGGGAACCTGTCGAGGTCCTTCCTCGCGAGCCTGTAGGAGGCGCCTTCGGCGGGGGAGGCCTCGAGGTTGTAGAGGTTCCCCGTCTGCTCCTGGAACTCCGAGAGGATATCCCGCATGAAACCGAGTACCGACACGGCCCATTCCGCGGATCCGGGCGCCAGGATCCCCTCGCCGAGCAGGTTGCGGCAGGCCTCGTTCATCCCGATGAGGCCGATGGTGGAGAAGTGGTTGGCCCAGTAGGAGCCGCTCACCCTCCGTATGCCGCCCAGGTAGTGCCTGGTGTAGGGGTAGAGGCCGCGCTCGGTGAGCTCCTCGACGGCTCTCCGCTTGAGCTCGAGCGAATCCCGCGAGAGTTCCATGACCTGCCTGAGGCGTCTGCGGAACTCGGCATCCCCGCCTCCCCTGGAGAGCCATGCGATCCTCGGCAGGTTGATCGTGACGACCCCGATGGATCCGGTGAGGGGGTTGGAGCCGAAGAGCCCGCCGCCCCTCTTCCTGAGTTCGCGGTTGTCGAGCCGCAGCCTGCAGCACATGCTGCGCGCATCCTCCGGGTCCATGTCGGAGTTCACGAAGTTGCTGAAGTAGGGAATGCCGTACTTGCCGGTCATCTCCCATATCGGCCTGAGGTTCTCGTCGTCCCAGTCGAAGTCGCTGGTGAGGTTGTACGTGGGGATGGGGAAGGTGAAGATCCTGCCCTTCGAGTCGCCCTCCATCATGAGCTGGGCGAAGACCGCGTTGAAGAGGTTCATCTCCTCCTGGAAGTCGCCGTAGCGCCAGCCCGTGGGGCGGCCGCCCAGGAGGACCTCTTCGTCTGCCATCCTGGATGGTACCCTGAGGTCCATCGTGATGTTCGTGAACGGCGTCTGGAAACCGACCCTCGTGGGGATGTTCACGTTGAACAGGAACTCCTGCAGGGCCTGCCTGACCTCGTCTGCCGAGAGGTTGTCGGCCCTTATGAACGGCGCGAGCAGCGTGTCGAAGTTCGAGAAGGCCTGAGCCCCCGCGGCCTCGCCCTGGAGCGTGTAGAAGAAGTTGACGATCTGCCCGAGGGCGGTGCGGAGGTGCCTGGGAGGGGCCGACTCGATCTTGCCCCTCGCGCCGCGGAAGCCTTCGAGCAGCAGCTCGCGGAGGTCCCACCCGACGCAGTACGGGCCCAGGATGCCCAGGTCGTGGATGTGGATGTCGCCCGTGTCGTGGGCCTCCTTGATGGCCGGCGTGTAGATGCGCCCGAGCCAGTACCGCGCGGTGATCGAGCTGGAGAGGTAGAAGTTGAGGCCCTGGAGGGAGTAGTTCATGTTGGAGTTCTCGTTGACCCTCCAGTCCTCCTTCCCCAGGTAGTCGCCCACCAGGCCGTCGATGCCCCCTATGAGCCGTCCCACGTCCTTCGCCTCGGCCCTCTTCTCGCGGTAGAGGATGAACTGCCGGGCCGCTGCCGTGAGCTTGCGAAGGACGAGGGTCTCCTCGATGAAGTCCTGGACCTGCTCGACCGTGGGGATCGAACCCCTGCGGAAGAAGCTCATGTAGAGGGCCGCCTCGACCTGGTTCACGATGTCGGAGGCATCCTCGGGAGTCTCCGTGGACGCGAGCACGTTCTCGATCGGGCGGAGGATCTCGCCGCGGCGGTAGCTCTCCACCTCGCCAGTGGCCTTGCGAACGAGCCAGTCCATATGCAGGAACTCCGATGCTCTACGGTTTGTTGTCCGACAACCCCGCTTCGATAATAGCCCGGCAGGGTCCCCCGTCAAGCCCGAAAACACAACATATTGTGGCGGCAGCGGGGCTGCCTGCCTATATGTTGCAGTATCAATGCTCTGGCTCGGAGCCCTTCACCCGGGTCCCGGAGGTCGCGTCCAGCCCATGAGACTCTCGATCGCGAAGAGGTACGGCCTGGCTTCGGTGGCGCTCTGGTCGACGGCGGCGACGGCGTTCAAGCTCGCCCTCGCCGGGTCCGGGCCCTGCATGGTGGTGCTGACGGCATCGGTGGTCTCCCTTGCGTTCCTCGCAGTCCTGTGCGCCTCCACCGGCGCCAGGCTCACCTGGAGGATCATGCTGGAGGCCCTGCCCAGGGGGATCCTCAATCCCTTCGTCTACTACCTGGTCCTCCTCGAGGCGTACGACAGGCTGCCGGCCCAGATCGCGATGGTGGTCAACTACCTGTGGCCGGTGGTCCTGGTGCTTCTGCACGCGGCCCTGGGGAGGCGGAGGCTCCGCGCCGGGAGCCTGCTGGCAGTACTGATAAGCTTCGGCGGGGTGGCGGTCCTGGCCCTGCTCGGGCCCGAAGACGGCGGAAGGGCGGATACGGCCGGTCTCGCTCTCGCGCTGGCCAGCACGGTCATCTGGGCATGCTACTGGATACTGGGCCTCGGAAGAGGGGGTTCGGACGCACCGGAAAGCGTCGGGCTCCTGGCGGGTTTCGCCTGGGGGGTGCTCTTCCTCGCAGCCTACACGGCAGTCACCGGAAGCTTCGCGATCCCGGACGCCCGGTCGGCGGTTGCCGGAGTCTGGATCGGCCTCTTCGAGATGGGGCTGACGTACGTGCTCTGGTCGAGAGCCCTGTCGCTCGCGAAGGAGCCTGCGGAGGTCGGGAGCCTCGTGTACCTGACCCCGTTCCTGTCGCTCTGCTTCATAGCTCTCGTGCTGGGCGAGGAGATCAGGCCCGCAACGCTGCCGGGGCTCGCGCTCGTACTCGCGGGGATCGCCGTCCAGAGACGGGTGGAGTCGCGGGGAAGGACCCGCGGGGGCTCAGAAAGGCAGGCCTCCGACGTCCCCGGCGACCGACACGAACCTCGCACCCCGTGAGAGCCAGCGGGCCGCGGTATCCCGGATCATCACGGGCGTCACGGCCAGGGTGTTGCGGGAGTCCTCCACGTCCCTGTCCAGCCTCCTCCCGGTGGCCGCCGAACCCAGCAGGTAGCCCGCCAGCGAATCGTAGTCGTGCAGGTTCATCGCCTTCCTGCCGACCGACGAGGCCTTGAACAGGTCGATGGTCTTGGTGTCGAAGAGCGTGCCGGCCGCGCGGTCCAGCTCGTCCTCGATCATCTCCAGCACCCTCCCTGCGCTGTCGCGGGAGGTGGCGGCATACGCTATGAACCTGCCGTAGAGGCCGGTGCAGATGTAGTCGCAGCCCACCTGGTAGGCCAGCCCGTGCTGCTCCCTTATCCTCCGCTCCAGCCTGGAGTTCATGCCGTCGCCGAGGATCCTCGACAGGAGGCGGAAGGCATGATGGTCGGCCGCATCCCTCGCGGGGGCCTCCGCGCCCAGGACCACGGCGGCCTGGGTCCTGCCCTCCATCGCCGTCCTGATGCGCACTCCCGCCTCCGGCACCACGGGCGTCCAGGACGGCGGCAGGAATGATCCCGGACCGGCCCATCCCCCGAAGATGCCCGAAGCGTCCGCCAGGAGCCTGTCCGCATCGAACCAGCCCACCGCGACCAGGACCGAGCCTTCGGGCCTCGCGCAGACCGAGTGCAGCGAAACCAAGTCCTCCCGGGATATCCTCGACACCGATTCGCACGTGGGGACGCCCGACCGCTCCCGCTTCTCGGACATGGCGAAGGCGAGCTGTTCGACGGCCCTTCCGAAGGGAGTGTCGACCCTGTGGCAGATCTCGGCGACCTTCTCCTCCACGACCCTGGCCACGTCCTCCCGCCTGAACGCGGGCTTCATGACGAGATCCGCCAGGAACGAGAGCCCGGTGCGGATGTCGCGGGCGTGGAGCCCCGCGGCTGCGAAGGAGTACTCGCGGTCGGCCTCGTGTACGAATCCGGCACCCGTCCTCTCCAGCCTCCTGTTGAACGCCAGGTAGTCCTCGGATTCGTTTCCGTAGGCCAGCGCCTCGACGCACACCGACGAGAGCCCGGACAGTTCCCACGGATCGGCGGCGGCCGCCATCGGGAACGAAAGGGCGAGGGAGACCAGGGGGAAGGTGTCGTCGCGCTTCATCAGCATCCGCAGGCCATTGTCGAGCATCGCGGTCTCCACTCCGTCGCTGACGCCCGAAGGCGGGACGGAGAGCATCTCTGCGGTAACCGGTATCGCGGGGAGACCGGCTGGTTCGGGGGGTGCGATGTCGCCTGCCGGATCCCGGAAGCCCATGGCCGTCGAATCGGATCCGGAGCCCGAAGGGATCAGCTCCGTCACCCAGCCCTTCGCCGGGTCGAGCCACCTCCTGCAGGCGCCCGCCAGGTCCGAAGGCGTCGCGCGCCTCACCTCCGCGGCGATCTTCGAGAACATGAAGGCGTCACCATGGATCAGGCCGGGCACCGCCAGGGCCCCCGCCGCCCCGAAGGGGCTGGCGTTCTCCATCAGGTCGAGCACCTCGCCCCTGTTCCTCAGGCTCTCGAACTCGCCGGCCGGAAGGGGGGCGGCGCCCAGCAGGGAGATCTCACGGAGGATCATCGACTCGACCAGTGCGACGTCGGCCCCGGGGTAGAGCGAGGTCCTGATCTGGAAGAGCCCGGGGCACGCGGTGAATCCGATGTCGGCCGAGACGCCCAGCGCGAGACCTCCGAGCACCAGCAGCTCGTCGAGCCGGCTCGACCGGGTGCCCGACAGCCAGTTGGCCGCCATGTCGAGGAGCGCCCAGTCGGGATGGCCCGGAGCGGGTGCCGGGAAGGAGATCGAAAGCCTCGGGATCGACGAGGGGTGCTCGAAGGACGTCCTCCCGGGAGGGTTGAGCAGGCCTTCGGCCGGATAGACCGCCCGGGTGCCCGGGGGCATGGCACCGAAGTACCGGTCTGCGGCCCTCCTGACGCGGTCGGCATCCACTCCGCCTGCGACGGCCAGGACTGCGTTGGACGCCCCGTAGAAGCGCGAGTGGAATGCGGCTGCCCCGAAGTGGTCGAAAGCTGCTATGTCGCGCTCGAATCCTATCACCGGGCTCCCGTAGGGGTGGCTTCGGTAGGCCTGTGCGGAGAGAACCTCCTCCATGGCGCCCGCGGCGCTCTCGACGCACGAGGTCCTGCGCTCCTCGAGGATGACGTCCCTCTCCCTGGCCACCTCGCCGGCGTCGAAGACGGGCGAGATCATCCTGTCCGCCTCGAGTTCGAGCGCGGTCTCGACGCCGGCCGCCGGGAGCACCTCGTAGTAGCACGTCAGGTCCCTCGACGTGTAGGCGTTGGTCAGGCCGCCGAAGCTCTGGATCCGGCCCCAGAACAGGCTGCCGGGGAACCTCGCGGTGCCCTTGAAGAGCATGTGCTCGACCAGGTGGCTGAGCCCGCGCGTGCCGTCGCCCTCGAGCGCCGACCCGGCCCTCAGGCACGTGAGCACCGCCGCGACGGGCGTGAAGGGCATGGGCAGGACGAGGAGCTCGAGGCCGTTGGGCAGAACGGCGCTCTCCACGTGGTCATGGATGTCCAGGGGATCCTCCAGTCGTCATGAGTTTCAGGGGAGGAGCACGGTCCTCGCGGTCAGCGGACGGGAGCCCTGCCGCACCAGGATCGCGAGATAGAGCCCCGGGGGCGCCCCGGGGAGTCCGACCGTCAGTTCCGTGTCTCCCGGGAGGTCTTCGAGCGGCTCGTCGGCCACGATCCTGCCCGCGCAGTCGTATACCAGCAGAGTGGCCGCCCCGCCCTCATCCAGACCCGAAAGGGCCAGGCGCATCGACCCCGAGCAGGGGTTGACCGCGACCATCGTTGCCTCGACCTGTTCCACGCCGTCGGCAACTCCCTCCGGACCCTGAAGGCATGCCTCGACCGAGTGTCCGCCGGCCGGCAGGGCCGGAAGGACGACGAAGATCCGCGAAGACCTGGCCTCCCAGGGTATAGAGACCCCGTCGAGCTTGACGTAGAGCACGGTTTCACTGTCGGGTACCTCGGTCACGAATGTGAGCCCCGGCCCGGCCGAACCTTCGAAGGATGCGGTCACGAGGTTCCCCGGGTTCCCCAGGGACGTGAAGGCGATGCCCGCCTCCTCTTCGAGGAACAGCCCGTAGTCCTCGGGGAACATCCAGCCGAAGTGCGGCATGCCTTCGAAGACGGAGCAGATGCTGTCGATGGAGGCGAAGACCGCGGGGCTGCCCCAGCCGAACATCCTGTCGGGATGGCATCCCAGCAGGGCGTGCTTGCCCCTGTCGAGGACCGTGGTCGCGTACTCGTACGGAGCCGGCGGGTAGTCGCCCCACCAGACCGTGTTGCTCCCCCAGATGGAGCCCCCCGGCTCCTCGTAGTGCGACATGTACTGGTCGATGAAGGGCTCGCCGCCGATCTGCTCGTACCACCTGATCCCGTTGCAGTAGAAGTCGAAGCCGTATGCGGCCACGGCCTCGAGGCCGCTCTGGCTCGTCCTGTGGCCCGGGAACCTCATGGCACGTATCTGCGAGTTGTCGAGGCCGATGGCGGCCAGATCCTGCCTCATCACGGAGAACCTCTCCATGTGCTCGGCGGGTTCGTACGTGATGAACTCGTGGTACGGGTCCCACGCCGAGTCCGGGGAGGGCGTGTGGTGGTACCCGTGGGAGCCGAGGGTCACCTGGCCGGCCCAGGGCAGGGCGTCGTCCTGGATGTCGACGAGCCACTGCCGGTACCCGGGCGGGGCGAAGTCGGCCAGGCGCCAGACGGAATGCCAGTGCGACCAGCTCTGCTCGAAGCCCTGCTCGGCCCACATCGAGTCGCAGTTCGGGGCCAGGATGGCGTCGGGCAGGATGATCCAGTTCATCTTCATGTCGGGATGGTTCTCCAGAAGGGCGATGAGCCAGGCCGAGACCCATTCGCCGCCCTCCGCCGATTCGGAGAAGGCCCAGAGCGTGGTGTCGGGGGGATGGCGGAACGGAAGGTCGTCGAGCATCCAGGAGGCGGTCCTCTCGAGCCCCGACGGATGGGCCGAGAGATAGGAGGGGATGAAGCCCGGCTCGAGGGCTATCCTGAAGAAGCCGCGGACCTCCCTGCCGGCGGTGAGGATCGAGTGCAGGTCGGGCCCCACCGCGGTCTCCCGGGGCGGTTCCGTGTCGAGCAGCCGGAGCCGGAGTGCGGGCCCGGGCGCCGGCGGGTCATCCAGGGCCAGTATGTCGAGGGCGGGATTTGGGAACACCAGGCGCGCTTCGAGCAGCCCGTCGAGCCGCGACAGGCGGACGGCCTGGTCGCCCGAGATTCGGCAGAGGCCGTGCGTCCCGGTGAGTTCGAGCGCCCTGTCGGGGCCGGACTGGTTGGAGAACGAGGCCGAGTCGAACGGCTGGAGGCTCATGCCCATCTCCAGGGGTTCCAAGATCGGAGCCTCGCCGGTCGCCTCCAGCAGGACGGCCACCTCCATCCCGCGCCCCACCAGGCGGTATGTCACTTCCGCGGCCAGCGGCAGTTCGATCATGCCCGCGGCGAACCCCGGAGACGAGAACACCGCCTCGGTGTCAGAGAGCATCTCCAGGGTGCCGTCCATGGGGGCCAGGCTGCCGCAGCGCAGGGCGCAGAAGTCGCCGCCGGACGCGAGGTCGATGCCGGTCGGGAGGTCTTCGAACCGTGTCACCGAACCCGCCGGCGCCACCGAGCCGGAGGCCGTTATCTCGACCTGGACCAGGCCGTTGGAAAGCACGGCCGAGCGCACCCCGGCCGCCCCGGGTGCGGCTCCGGCCCATGCGGCAGCCACCAGCACCGTCAGCAGGTCGCGCATATCACATCCGTCAGTTGGACAGCGGCTCCATGTTCTCCGACAGACCCCCCGCCACCGATACGAACCATTCTCCCGCACCGAAGTACTCCCCGGCGGCACGGCGGAGGTCGTCGACGGATAGGGCCAGGACCCGCTCCTCCCTGATGCGGTCGTAGCCCAGGGGGAGCCCGATGGCTGCAGTGCGCGCCAGGGCGGATGCCCTCTCACCGTAGGTCGTGCCCGACATGGCGCTCTCGCCCACGGTCATCGCCTTCTGGAGATCGAGCTCGATGGGCTCGACATCACCGGAAGCCATCCTGGAGCACTCGAGGATCACGGAACCCAGCGCCTGCTGGGCGTAGTCGGCCCTGGTGGAGAGGTAGGCCGTGAAGAATCCGGCATCCAGCGACGCCCTGTTCCAGCTTCCGACGTCGTAGGCAAGCCCCTGCTCGTCCCTTACCGAGTGGCCGAGTCTGGAGCCGATACCCGCCCCGAGGATGCCGTTCATGGCCGTGAAGGCGTCGTAGAGCGGAGTTTCGAGGGCCGGACCCGGCACTCCGGCCAGGACCGCGGCCTGGACCCTGCCCGGCATGCTGACAACTGCCGTATCTCCCGGAAGGGTGGACAGGGCCGGAGTCGCAATGACAGGGAGAGGGTCGGAAGGCGACACCCATCCCCCGAACCACTCCTCCGCAAGCGCCAGCGCAGTGTCGTACGTCACGTCCCCTGCGATCACCAGGACCGCCCCGCCGGGGCGGCAGCAGAGCCGGTGGAACTCCCTCACGTCGTCGTTCGAGATCGCCCCGAGCGTCTCCTCGGTGACGATCCGGGCCTCGGCCGGATCGGCGAGCATCATGCGGTCGAGCTGGTCCATCGCGACCAGGAAGACGCTCTCCCCGCGCTGCCTTACGCCTGCGGCCATCTCCTCCCTGCAGGTTTCGATGTCAGCATCCCTGAGGGCGGGGCGGATCAGCAGGTCCGACACGGATTCCATGACGAGCGGGAGATCCTCCGAAAGCGCCGTGACGGAACCTGATGCGAACTCGTCCCCGGGGCGGAACTCGATGTAGGAGCCCTCGTCCTCGAGCCTGCCGTTGAAGGCGGCAAGGTCGAGATCTCCCGTCCCGTACAGCATCGCAGCCGCGGCCAGGCCGGCCATTCCGGCCTTCCCGGCCGGGCAGCTCCGCGATCCCATCGGCACGGAGAACGCGACCGACACCACTTCGAAGGTATGGTCCTCGGACACTATCACCGAAAGGCCGTTCGGGAGCATCGTGGCCACGGCTCCATCGGACACCGACCTGCCGGAGGGGGTGAGCATCGACGCCGGTATGTCGAGCCCGTCGTAGCTGATGTCGGACGGGGCCTCGATGTCCACCGGAAGGGACTCCCTCGGCCTCTCGGCCATGTCGCCCGATCCCGTGGGCTCGAGCCTCGCCGTGCTCGAGTTGTCACGCCTGAAGTACCTGGCGGCGGTCTCGGCGATGTCCTGCGGCGTGACCTGCATCGTCTCCTCGAGCCTACGGTCGCCGAACGCCGGGTCGAGGTAGCATGAACCGTTGTACGCGAGGTTCATGGCCCTGCCCACCGGACTCGACTCCTCCAGGACCGCTGCGGCCCTGGCCCTGTTCTTCAGCGCTTCGAGCACATCGCCCGGAAGGGGGTCGGCGGCGAGGGAGTCGAGCAGCCTCCAGACGGCGCTCTCGGCCTCCTCGAATCCCACGCCCGGCATGAGCGTGGCGCCTATGATGAAGAGCCCCGGATCCACCCCGGCCCCGTCGTACGCCCAGGCTTCCGACGCGAGGCCCTCCTGCACGAGCGCCTGCTCCAGCCACGAGGAGCGGCCGTCCGAGAGCAGGGCCGAGATCAGCCCGAGTTCGGCGTCGTCTTCCGAGGTGGCCTCCGGAACGTGGAACCCTATCGCGATCCTGGCCATGGCCGAGGGGTGGCTGACCTCGACGAGCACCGGTTCGGTCTGCGCCGGCTCTGCAGGTATCACCGGGGCGTGACGGTCGCCCGGCGGGATCGTCCCGAAGAGCGAGTCGACCATCGCAAGGGCTGTTCCCGTGTCGACGTCGCCGACGATGACGAGCGTCGCATTGTCGGGGGTGTAGAAGGAACGGTAGTACTCCGTGGCAGCCACGCTGTCGAAGAGGGCGACGTCGCCTTCATACCCTATCACCGGGTGCCGGTAGGGATGTACTGTGAATGCGGCCCGGCTGAGCGCGTCGTACAGCACGCCGTCCGGATCGTCCATCGAGCTCATCCGCAGCTCGTCGAGTATCACGTTGCGCTCGGCGACGGCATCGGACGAGTCGAACAGGGCGCCCTGCATCCTGTCGCTCTCGATCGCGAGGGCGTCGACGAGCCTCGAGGAGGGCAGAACCTCGAAGTAGATCGTGACATCGTTGCTGGTGAATGCGTTGGCCCAGCCGCCATCCCTCTGCACCACCTGCCAGAGCCTCTCCCCGGGCATCGATCCGGTGCCCCGGAACATCATGTGCTCGCAGAAATGGCTGATTCCCCTCGAACCGTCGGCCTCGTCGATCGACCCGACGCCGTATGCGATGGCGACAGCCACGACGGGCGAGTAGTGGGTCTCCTGGACGACGACCCTGAGCGCGTTCGACATCAGGGTGTCCATCATGGCTGCTTCCGCGGCGGGCTCTCCGGACATGAGGGCGGCGGTCAGGAGGGCGGTGAGCATGGTTCCTTCTCCAGTCTGGTCGGTGTTCGAGGCTTCGGATCCGGCTGCCGGCCCGGGTTGCACCGGCACCATATCAGGGAACTATAATCGGTTTTACCTGAGGCTCCTCAGGAGGTCTGCCTTGGATCGCACGAGGATAGTGTTCGTGACGGGCGGAGTGGTTTCCTCCCTGGGCAAGGGGATCACGGCCGCCTCGATAGCCCTTCTCCTGAAGCAGCGCGGCTACCGCGTGACGCTCCAGAAGCTCGATCCGTACCTGAACGTCGACCCGGGCACCATGTCGCCGTACCAGCACGGCGAGGTGTTCGTCACCGACGACGGCGCGGAGACCGACCTCGACCTCGGCCACTACGAGAGGTTCGCCGGCATCAGGTGCACCCGCAGCAGCAACTTCACCGCCGGGCGCATCTACCTCAACGTCCTGTCCCGCGAGCGCAGGGGTGACTACCTGGGGAAGACGGTCCAGGTCATCCCGCACATCACCGACGAGATAAAGGCCTCGATAACGAACGGCTTCTCCGGAGGCGCCGACATCGCCATCGTCGAGATAGGCGGCACCGCCGGCGACATCGAGTCGCAGCCATTCCTCGAGGCGATAAGGCAGCTCGCGGCCGAGGTGGGCAGGGAGAACTCCGTGTTCGTCCACCTCACCCTCATCCCGTATCTGAGGGCCTCGGGCGAGCTCAAGACGAAGCCCTCCCAGCAGAGCGCCGGGATACTCAGGGAGATAGGCATCATACCCGACATCCTGATCTGCAGAACTGAGAAACCCCTGGAGGAGGAACACTTCGAGAAGCTGGCACTCTTCTGCAGCCTCCCCAGGAAGGCCGTGGTCCAGGAGCTGGACGTTTCGGGGTCTATCTACGAGGTCCCCGTCCAGCTCGCCGGGCAGCACCTCGACGAACTCATCCTGCAGAGGCTCGGCCTGCCCGAAGGGGAGCTCGACCTCTCGGAGTGGGAGGCGATGCTCGCCAGGGCCGTTGCGCCCGCCGGCGGGCAGGTGAGGATCGCCGTCGTCGGCAAGTACATGTCGATGAGGGACGCCTACAAGAGCGTCTTCGAGGCCATCCGCCACGCAGCCGCGGGAGCCGGGCTCCGCGTCTCGATCGAGGGCGTGGAGGCCGAGGAGCTGGCCGGCCCGGGAGGGGCGTCGAAGCTCGACGGAATGGACGGGATACTCGTCCCGGGAGGCTTCGGCTACCGCGGGATAGAGGGCAAGATCGAGGCCGTGGCGAGGGCCCGGGAGGGCGGCATCCCGTTCCTCGGGATCTGCCTCGGGATGCAGTGCGCCGTGATCGAGACCGCCAGGAACCAGGCCGGCATGACCTCGGCCAACAGCACCGAGTTCGACCAGGGCACGCCTTTCCCGGTCATCTCCCTGATGTCGGAGCAGCAGTGCGTCACCGACAAGGGCGGCACCATGAGGCTGGGGGCGTGGCCGTGCAGGCTCGCGGAGGGCTCGGCCGCCGCCGCCGCCTACGGTTCCACGGAGATCTCCGAGCGGCACAGGCACAGGTTCGAGTTCAACCAGTCGTTCAGGGACGCGCTCGAGAAGGCGGGGATGGTCTGCACCGGCCTTTCCCCCGACGGGACACTGGTTGAGGTCGTGGAGAGGCCCGGCCATCCGTGGTTCGTCGCCTGCCAGTTCCATCCCGAGTTCAAGTCGACCCCCCTGGTTCCTCACCCGCTGTTCTCCGCCTTCGTCGAGGCCGCAGCCCGGAGGGCCGGCAGGTGAGCCTCCACGAGTACTGCGGTCTCTGCGGAGTCACCGGTGATGCCGAGGCTCTGGCCCTGGTGGCCGAGGGCCTGCATGCGCAGCAGCACCGCGGGCAGGAGGCCGCCGGCATCCTGGTGAGGAAGGACGGCGGGCTCGAGGTCCACAAGGGGCTCGGGCTCGTGGCGCAGGTCATGGGCGGGGTGCCGGAGGACTGGAGATCCGGCGGGATCACGGCGGCGATGGGCCACGTGCGGTACGGAACCTTCGGCAGCGGCTCGGTGCTCAACGCCCAGCCCCTGCTGGTCAGCATCAACGGCAACCAGACCGGCATCGCGCACAACGGCACCATCAGCAACGCCTCGGTGCTCAGGGCCGATCTCGAGAGACAGGGCGCCATCTTCCAGACCAACTCCGACACCGAGGTCGTGCTCCACCTGATGTCGCGCAACCTCGAGGCCTCGGGCCACGAAATGGGCACCGCTCTGGAAATGGCCCTGGGGTCGCTCGAAGGGGCGTTCTGCCTGCTGCTCATGACGATGGAGGGCATGTACGCGGTCCGCGATCCGCTCGGGTTCAGACCGCTCAACCTCGGCAGGATCACAGGGGGCGGATGGGCCGTGGCGAGCGAGACCATCGCGTTCCCGCTCTGCTGCGCCGAATACGTCAGGGAGATCGAACCGGGCGAGATCCTGTTCCTCCCCTCCGGCCCGGGGGAGCCCTCCTCGAGGAGGTTCGGGGCCAGGCACGGCCTCTTCGGCGGAAGCGACAGGCTGGCCCAGTGCATCTTCGAGCACGTCTACTTCGCCAGGCCGGGCAGCTACGTCTTCGGCGACAGCGTGTACGAGGTGAGGCTCCGGATGGGGGCCAGGCTCGCAGTCGAGGCGCCCGCGGCCTGCGACGTGGTCATGCCCGTGCCCGACAGCGGCATGTTCGCCGCGATAGGCTACTCGAGGCAGCTCGGCATCGAGTTCGACATGGGTTTCACCAGGAACCACTATGTGGGCAGGACCTTCATCGATCCCACCACGGCCCGCAGGGCGGCGATGGTGACGCGCAAGCTCCAGCCCATCCCCGAGGCGGTGAAGGGCAGGAGGATCTGCGTCGTGGAGGACAGCATAGTCAGGGGTACCACCAGCAGGGCCAGGATCAAGGCGCTCCGCGAGGCCGGCGCCAGCGAGGTCCATATGAGGGTTAGCTGTCCTCCGCACAGGTTCGGCTGCTATTTCGGCATCGACTTCCCGGAGCCCTCCCAGCTCATCGCCAACAAGTTCAGCGTGGACGAGATCTGCGGCCTGCTCGACCTCGACTCGCTCGCCTACCTCTCCGAGGAGGGGATGCTCGGCTGCGTGAAGGCCCACAGGCCTTCCGACTACTGCACCGCCTGCTTCAGCGGCGACTACCGGGTGACGCCGCCTGCTTCGGGCGGCATACCGAGATCCTGCGGAGGATGATGGGATGATCCATGCCGGAGGCGTCGCGATCCTCGATTTCGGCTCCCAGTACACCCAGCTCATAGCCCGCAGGACGAGGGAGGCGGGGGTCTACTGCGAGATCTTCCCGGGAGACGCATCCCTCGAGCGGATCCTCTCCATCGGACCCTCCGCCATGATCCTCTCCGGAGGGCCCAGCAGCGTGTACGAGGAGGGATCGCCCAGGCCGGCGCCGGGCGTCCTCGAATCGGAGCTCCCCATCCTCGGCGTCTGCTACGGGATGCAGCTCATCGCGCTGCATGACGGCGGATCGGTAGAGGGCGGGAATGCGCGCGAGTACGGGCCGGCCAGGGTGAGCCCGGTACCCGGTTCGGCTCTCATGCTCGGCATCGGTGAAGGGCTCACCGCCTGGATGAGCCATGGCGACAGGGTTACCGCCATGCCCCCGGGCTACTCGGCGGCCGCCTCTACTTCGAGCCTCCCGGTAGCGGCGATGGAGAACCCGTCCCGCCGGAGGTACTGCGTCCAGTTCCACCCCGAGGTGGTCCACACCGAGTTCGGCCCGCAGGTGCTCTCGAACTTCCTCTTCTCGATCGGGGGGCTCTTGCCCGACTGGAGCATGGAGAGGTTCAGGGGAGAGGCGGTCGAGCGGATCAGGAAGGATGTCGGGCCGGGGGGCAGGGTGATACTCGGCCTCTCCGGCGGGGTCGATTCGTCCGTGGTGGCCGCGCTGCTGCACGAAGCGGTCCCCGACCGGTTCACCCCCATCTTCGTCGACACCGGGCTCCTCAGGAAGGGCGAGCGCGAGTCGGTGGAGGACACCTTCAGGGGGCACTTCGGGATGGACCTCGTCTCCGTCGACGCATCCCGCGAATTCCTGTCGGCCCTCTCGGGCGAGGCGGATCCCGAGCGCAAGCGGAAGATCATCGGCCGCGTCTTCATAGAGGTGTTCGAGAAGGCAGCCCAGGGCGTGGGCGGCATAACGCACCTCGCCCAGGGGACGCTGTATCCCGACGTGATCGAGAGCGTCTCGTTCCGCGGGCCGTCGGCCACCATCAAGAGCCATCACAACGTGGGCGGTCTGCCCGAGCGGATGAACCTCCGTCTCATCGAACCCCTGAGGGAGCTCTTCAAGGACGAGGTCAGGCGGCTTGGCCGCGAACTCGGGCTGCCCGCGCACATTCTCGGAAGGCACCCCTTCCCGGGGCCCGGCCTGGCAGTGCGGATCCCCGGACCCGTCGAAGCCCGGGATCTCGACCTCCTGAGGGAGGTCGACGCCGTCTTCACCGACTACCTCGTGGAGAAGGGGCTGTACGACTCGATATGGCAGGCCTTCGCCGTGCTGCTCCCGGTTCGCACCGTCGGCGTGATGGGCGATCAGCGCACGTACGAGCGCGTGGCCGCCCTCAGGGCCGTGACCTCCACCGACGGCATGACGGCCGACTGGTACAGGATGGATCCCGCGCACATGGCGGCCATCTCCTCCGAGATCGTCAACAGGGTGACCGGCGTGAGCAGGGTGGTCTACGACATCTCATCCAAGCCACCCGCCACCATAGAGTGGGAATGAACCGGAGGCCGGGATGGGCGTCTTCCTGAAGCACACGGCGGGCCGCGAGATCAGGGGCTACGCCGGCATGCTGGCCGGATCGGTGCTCTACGGCGCCGCGTACTCGTGGTTCCTCTTCCCGTTCCGTGTCTCGCCGGGCGGCGTGGGCGGGCTCTCCCAGATCCTCTACAGGTTCACGTCCCTCCCCGAGAGCTTCTGGATGCTATGCTTCAACATCCCGCTGTTCATCCTGGGATGGATCTCCATCGGGCGGCAGTTCGGCCTCAAGAGTTTCGTCGGTGCGATGGTCTCGACAGGCATGTGCTGGGTCTTCATGCCCTCTCACTTCTCGTTCCTGCCGGACTATGCCTCGCTCGTCCACAACCTCGCCGGTGCGGGCGAACCGGCGAGGCTCGCCTTCTTCCTCGACGGCCGGAACCCCGTCGACATCCTGCTCGCGAGCATAGCCGGATCGACGGGTCTCGGGATCGGCCTCGGCATCATCTTCAGGTTCGGCGGATCCACCGGGGGAACCGACATCCCCGTGGCCATCCTCAGAAAGTACACCGGGCTCTCGATGAGCAGCGGCTACTGGGTGGTCGAGTCGCTCATCATCCTCGCGTCGGGCTTCGCCTTCTCCGACGCCCCCCTCGTCATCTGGGCCTACCTGAACCTGTTCCTCTGCTCGAGGATGACCGACCTGGCGGCCGAGGGGATGCCGTACGTGAGGGCGGCCTTCATCATCTCGTCGAAGTCGGAGAGCATACGTGACGCGATCCTCGAGGAGCTGGACCGCGGCGTCACCTTCCTCAAGGCCGAGGGCGGCTTCGCCCGCAGGCCGAAGGAGGTGATCTACGTCTGCGTCCACAGGCGTCAGGTCAGGCTCCTCGAGGAGATAGTGAGGAGCATCGATCCGCACGCGTTCATGGTCCTCCACGATGCGTACGACGTGATGGGATACGGATTCAGGAGGCGGACGCTCGCCTTCGACGACCCGCAGGAGTGACGGGCCCGACATTGTCGCCGGCTCCGCCGATGCTATCTTTCGCATTACGACGAACCGGGAGGGTATATGAAGAAGACGGCGGCCGTTCTGGCGGCGTTCCTCACCCTGTCGTGCGGCTCGGATCCAGCGGGCGGCGGGATGGAGGACAGCGACTACTTCCCCCATGGGATGGCATCCTACTGGGACTACGAACGTAACGGGACGGTCGGTGACCAGTTCGTTGCCCACGGCAGCCGCCTGACCACCGTCACGGGGCTGGCGGAGACGGGCGGTTCGGACCTCGTGGAGCTCACCACGGCCGGCACCGACACCATCTTCACCGACACCCTCCAGATCGTCACCCCGCTGGGGGGCGTCTCCGCCTTCAGGATCGACGGATACGGAGTCTGGTCCTACACCGATACGCTCATGACCGATTCCCTGCAGCTGGCGAGGTTCCCTCTCACCGAGGGCGACACGTGGGCGGCATCGCCCGACGTCGCGGCGGAGGTAGTCTCCATGGAGGAGACCGTGACCGTCCCCGACGGCACCTTCGAGAACGTGCTCCACATATCCACCACCGAGGTCGACACGCTGGGCAACCAGACCGTCGACGACTACTGGTACGCCCCGGGCGTGGGGCTCGTATCTCACGGCAAAATCATGCAGAACGGCCCGCTGGTCCTCTACGAGTTGTCGGAGGATCTCGTCGGGCACCTGACGTTCTGACGCCGGCCGGCACCGCGGCCGTCTGGAGGAAGCAGATGAGTTCCAAAGCAGCGTTTGCGGCGTCGGCTCTCATGGCGATGGTTTTCTGCTCCTGCGGCGATATCGACGCCGGCGGTCCATTCGCCCCCGATCAGCAGGCCGGGGCGGAGTACTTCCCCTTCGCCGAAGGGAACTCCTGGCGGTACGTCCGTACCGGGGCGGGCATGTCGGACTCCCTCGAGTACACGGTCACCGGCATGTCTTCCGTCTCGGTCGGGCGGATGACCATGCATGCCGGGGGCTTCGAACTGGCCGTCGTCTACACCGCCGGGTCCGACACCCTTCACTTCAAGACCGGCGACGAGCCCCAGATACCGTACTTCTCGACGGAGTACGTCCATGTCTCCGACTCGATCGTCGAAGCCTTCGCCGACACGGTTAGCACGACTCCTCTCTGGACCATCCCCCTGCCGCTCTCGGACGGCGACACCTGGCTGTTCAGGAGGCGCCCGACGGACATCTTCGCGACGGTGCTGACCGTCGACGGCACCTGCCAGACCCAGTTCCAGGAATACACGGACATCCTGGAGATCGAGGCGTCATGGGAGCCCGACTCGGCATCCACGCGGACCATGATCTGGTACGACGCCCCCGGAACCGGCACCGTGGCCCTGGTCGACTCCGTT
This sequence comes from Candidatus Fermentibacter sp., assembly GCA_030373045.1. Classification (NCBI taxonomy): domain Bacteria; kingdom Pseudomonadati; phylum Candidatus Fermentibacterota; class Candidatus Fermentibacteria; order Candidatus Fermentibacterales; family Candidatus Fermentibacteraceae; genus Candidatus Fermentibacter; species Candidatus Fermentibacter sp. Next base: position 16,238 of record JAUCPW010000016.1, on the reverse strand, counting down.
GCGTCGAAGCAGGAGGGCGGAGACTGGTGTGCGCTCAGGGATGAACTGAGGTCGTTCTCGCAGGGCCCCGGATTGTAGGAGGGAGGGCATCGTGGCCGGGAACAGGGGGTTCTTCGGTTCTCTCTTCGACTTCTCGTTCAGATCCTTCGTCTTCCCCAAGCTCGTGAGCTTCCTGTACTTCGTGCTGTTCGCACTGCTCACGCTGTGCGCGGCGGGGATCATCGCTGGCGCTTTCCTTGGATATGCGAGCGAGTACGAGGTCTCCCCGTGGATCGTGCTCGCAGTGACTCCGTTCGTCTATCTGCTGTATCTCGTGATCCTGAGGATGGGGCTGGAGACGGCCATCGTGCTCTTCAGGATCTACGAGAACACCACCAGGATCGCGGAACGGAGCCAGGACCAGGGCCAGGGCTGATCGCAGAGCGGCTGGCCGGGTTCCGTCGTGGCGCTCTACGACACCCACTGCCATCTGACCGTGGAACCGCTCGCATCCCGCATGGACTGCGTGATCCGGCGCGCCAGGGACGCCGGGGTGGACGACATCCTGGTGCCGGCCGTGGACAGGGCCTCGTGGGCCGCGGCTGATGCGCTCGGAGGGCTCGAGGGGATACACGTCGCCCTGGGCCTGCATCCCTGGTGCGCTTCGGAGGGTCTCGACGTTTCGGAGCTCCGCGAGGAGCTGGATCGCCTGTCGTGCCTTGCCGTGGGCGAGATCGGGCTCGACTGGGCCGAGGGATGCCCGCCCAGGGCCGTGCAGCTGGGCGTGCTCGAACCGCAGCTCGCGCTGGCGTGCGATCTCGGCCTGCCCGTGCTGCTCCACTGCAGGAGGGCCTTCGGCGACCTCCATGCCGTCATCTCGGGCTTCCTGCCCGGACTCAGGGGTGTTCTTCACGCGTTCTCGAGGACTCCCGCGGAAGCGGAGCCGTTCCTCGAGGCCGGGTTCCTCCTCGCCTTCGGCGGGGCCGTGACGAGGCCCGGGGCGAGGCGCGCCCACGCCTCGGCGGCATTCGTCCCGCAAGACATGATGCTGCTCGAGACGGATGCCCCCTCGCTCGGAGTCGAGGGGATCGAGCCCGGAGGGACCGAACCGATGCATGTCGCCCTGGTTGCCGGAGCCGTCGCCCGCATCCGGGGGGTGACCCCTGAATCCGTGGCCGGGACTACGGCCGCGAATGCCCGGAGACTCTTCGGTGGGCGTTGACGGAAGGTTCGCCAGGACTCTCGAGTTCTTCGGGCCGGAAGCCTTCGAGAGGATAAGGAATTCGACCGTCGCGGTGGTCGGTCTGGGCGGAGTGGGCAGCCACGCCGCCGTATCGCTCGCGCGGAACGGAGTCGGCGGGCTCATCGTCGTCGATTCGGACGTGATCACCGAGAGTTCGCTCAACAGGAGCCCCTTCGCCTGTCCGTCCGACGTCGGTTGTCCGAAGGCGGAGCTTCTGGCCCGCCATCTCGCATCGGCATGTCCGGGCACCGTGGTGGTCCCGCTCGTCCTGTTCCTGGATCAGGAGAACACCGGAGCGGTCCTGGATCGCGGGCCCGGCCTCCTGATCGACTCGATAGACTCGCTCAATCCGAAGGTCGCCCTGCTGGAGGCCTGCGTGACGGCTGGGACTCCCGTCGTGAGCAGCATGGGGGCATCCAGGAGGATGGACCCCTCGAAGATCGTGGTCGACGACATCTCGAAGACCAGCGTCTGCCCGCTCGCGAGGAAGGTGAGATCCTACCTCGGAAGGCGGGGGATCAGGACAGGCATCAGATGCGTCTTCTCGACCGAGGTCCCGCCCGTGGAGGCCGGCCCGCCGGACGACAGCGAGATGCTGGAGAGGAGGGGACGGATCCGGAGGCGCCTGCCGGGGATCGGGCCCCTGCCGGGGATCTTCGGATACGCCTGCGCCGCCGAGGCCCTCCGCCTCATTGCTCGTCCCATCGATTCCGCGCAGCGGAATTGATGGGTAGCACAACAGTGATTTCCCGTAGGGAAATCGCGAGTGTGCGTGCCCTTCATTTGCGCTCATGCGGAAATGAAGGCGTCGCCAGCTTGTTTGCGAAGCAAACATGCGAGAGACCATTACTTCAGCCATGGCGTGGGGTACTCTGCCGGTTCCATGGCGGAGCCGGCAGGGGGATGCGCTCCGGCATTCTCACTGTCCGCCAGTCGGTTGTGTCGGAATCATGGCGGACAGCTGTCATGCCAGCTTGTTCCTGCAGACGCAGGAACAAGCGTGCCGCCATGCCCGCTGAGCGGGCATGGCGGGAACGTGTGGGAATCGAACCCACCCAGGGTGGTTTGAGCACCCGGCGCCGGATTTGAAGTCCGGGAGGGACACCAGCCCCCTTCCGCTCCCGCGCTGCCGCGAAGATGCCTCTGTCCGGCCCGGTGTCAAGTCTCACTTGCACCGCAGCCCCGCGGGCTATAGCTTATCGAGGGGGGGGAGGGTGTGATGCCTGAAGACGCGCGGACAGCGCTGGACGGGCTCGTCAGGGCTGCGATGAACCAGAAGGACATCCAGTCCATCATGGGGTCGTCCATCTCCAGGATGTCGCAGATGGATGCGGCGGAAGCCGCCTCTGTCATCTCAGCCCTCGACTCCGACTGCATCTCCTCGGCCGACAGGGCGTCGCTGTTCCTTGCGCTCCTCGACTTCTCCGCGCTGCAGTCCAGGCTCTCCACCGGGGCACTCGAGCCTCAGGCGCTCCGCTCGGCGATGATCCCCGAGGACCCGCACACGGCGGAAGCCTGGGCGAGGCTGGAGGCTCTGCAGCCCGGCGGCAGGATTTATGCAATGGCGAAGGTCTCCCTTCTCCTCGAGGTCTATTTCCTGCTCAACCGCGAACTGAAGGACTCGTCGCTCGAGCCGGAGCACTCGTCAGGGGCCGCGATCGCGCTCAGGGTGCTTGCCGATCTGAAGCCCGGAGGCCCCGACCTGTCCCTCGAGACCGCCGTGTTCTCCCAGGCCAGCCAGCGGCTGCTGACCGAGGTCCTCGAAGAACTCGACTTCATACAGCGGGAACGCGGCAGCTGGTCCTACAGGCTCGACGACACATCCTCCACGAGGCTCTCGCAGGCGAGGAACCTCCTCAGCTACCGGAGCGCATCGGCGACGCTGTCGCCCCTGGCCCTGACCAGGGCCGCCGAGAACATCGTCAAGAGGCTCGGCTTCATCGTGAGGGCCACCGGCATGTATCCCTCGGGACATCCCGCGATCGCGCCATCCGTCGAGGGATTCCTCGAAGTCCTGGGCAGTTTCTTCTCGACCGGCCCGATGGTCACCCTGAGCGCCATCGGCGGAGAACTGATGGTGAACGATCTCCAGGTCAGGCGCAGGGGAGGTTCGGTCGATTCGCTCCTGAAGGACATGTCCGACCGCGGTGTCAGCAGCATCACGTTCCAGAACGACACCGACGCCGAGAACGTGATGAGGTTCTCGAACGTCTTCAACAAGGCGCCGGTCTACATCAAGGAGCACGGCGGCCTGGCCTCTCTCCTCGAGAGGAGGGAGGTCTCCTCGATCACCGTCGACCAGTACCACTACGCCCTGGTGTCCAAGGACGGAACAGTGATGGGGGGGACGGCCGCCCCCCCCGAGGACACGACCCTCGAGAACATCATCTTCACCGAGCTCGTCGACAGGCTGGAGAGGGGGGACACGATAAGGGACCTCCCCGACGAGGAGCTCGGCATGGCCTTCAAGAAGGTCATCCAGGAGTCCATGAGCGGAGTGGACAAGCAGAGGGGGCTGCTGGCGAGCTTCGTCGCGGCGCTGGATCCGGGCATCCTCGAGAAGGGCATCCTGGCGAGACGGGAGATCCAGAAGGAGATCGCCTGGAGTGCGCTCAGGAAGATCATCAGGCTCCGCCTCGGCGAACTCGACAGCACCGACGAGGACGTCAGGCTCGAAGCCACCGACAGGCTCCTCGACCTCGTCATCACCGGCATCGAGCGGAACAAGGACAACACCGTCGTTCAGATCATCGACATGATCTCCAGGAGGCTGCCGATAGAGACTTCGCCTGACACCCTCTACACTTCGATCATCCTCATCGGCGCCGCCTGCGAGGCCCTGATCTCGCGGGGAAGATTCTCGACCGCCGAACTGGCGGCCGAGTCTCTCGAGAAGACCAGGGCCCTCGACCTCACGATGCCCGAGCTCGTTTCCGCGCGAAGAAGGGCGCTTGCAGAGGCTCTGAGGCGCATCGACACCCCGGAGGTCGGCGAAAAGCTGGTCGATTCTCTGCTGTCGTACAACGAGATAGTGGCCAGGCAGGGCGAGACCCTCGCGGGGAAACTCGTACTCCGCAACATGACGACGAAGCTGCTCGACGTCTTCAACGAGCCGGACAGGCATCAGCGCGCGAGAGCGTTCCGGGTCCTCAAGAAGATCGGCGCGAGGGTGACTCCCGTCCTCATCGGGAGGCTCAGGAGACTGCAGATGGCCTACGAGACTCCACGGGAGCCCGAAACCCAGAGGCTCATGGACGAGGACTGGTTCGTCGCGAGGAACGTGATCCAGATCCTCGGCGAGCTCAGGCTCCCCGAATCCGTCGAGACCCTGAGGAGGCTCACCGGCGATCCCGACGAGAGGATAAGGGAAGTCGCCCTCATCGCGTACTATTCCGCCGACAGGGTCGATGCGGCCGTCAGGGCCAGGGAGATGCTCAGGGATGCATCCTCCCAGGTGGCCTCGGTGGCCATAGAGCTACTGGGAGCCGAGCTGCAGAGATATCCGGAGCTGACGCAGGACCTCAAGGGAGCCTTCAACGCCAGGCCGGGCCTGCGGCGCACCGTGTTCGCCGCCTTCAGGAAGACGCCCGGGATCGCTCCCGTGAGGGCCTTCCTCGTACAGGGATTCCAGGATCCGGAGGGGATGCCCTTCGGGGATGCCGATCTCGCCGAGACGGCGCTCGATATCCTCCGGGAAGGCGGCAGGCCCGAGGATGGGACCGCCCTCAGGGCCTTCCTGAAGACTGCAGCGGCGAAGGGGCTGACGAGGAAGAGGGGGGCGTTCCGCGCCGTACTCTCATCTCTGGATACCCTTGCCAGGGAACTCGAGGGCAGGGCCGCCGACTCACAGGAAAGACCCTCCTCAGCCCAGATCTAGACCCACCATGTGACCAGCCCCGGCTCGATGACGGTCCCGAACCTCCTGTGGCTCGGGAGCACCCTGACGGTGAACCCCTGCGTGCCCGACCTGGCCGACGTGAAGCTCCCGGCGAACACGAACCGGCCGTCCTCGGTCCCGCTGAAGGCGATGCGTTCGGAAGTCGTCCTGCCGAGCACCTTGTCTCCCGTCACCATCCCCGAGTGCACCTCGACCGCGAGGTCGTCGGGATCGAGGCCCTGGGCGGAGATCACCACCCTGAGAGGGATCACGTCCCCGACGGTGACCGTGTGATCCTCGTCGGGCGAATCCACGCGCTCGATGGCGACCGAGGGCCATGCCGCACGCACACGGGCCTTCCACGACGCGAGATCCCTGGCCCCGGCGCCGGAATCGGCCGCGAGAGCCTCCCAGCCTTCGTAGGCCGGGATGTAGAAGCGGTCGGTGTACTCCGCCAGCATCCTGTTCGTGTTGAAGACTGGGCAGATCGCCTTCATCGACTCCTTCATCATCGAGATCCACTTGCGAGGCAGCCCGTCGTCCTGCCTGTCGTAGAACATCGGTGCGATGACGTTCTCGATGCGGTCGTAGAGGGCGGTGGTCTCGACCCTGTCCTGAACCTCCGGATCGTCGTAGCTCTCGCCGCGCCCCACCAGCCAGCCGGTTTCAGGCGTCCAGGCCTCGTCCCACCAGCCGTCGGGAACGCTGCAGTTGAGAACGCCGTTCATTGCCGCCTTCATGCCGCTCGTCCCGCTGGCCTCGAGGGGCCGTCTGGGGACGTTGAGCCAGACATCGACGCCCTGCACGAAGTGCCTGGCCATGTCCATGCTGTAGTCCTCCAGATAGACGAGTCGTCCGTAGATCCCGTCCTTCATGCTCATGTGGACGATCTGGCGGATCATCTCCTTGCCGCCGTCGTCGTGGGGGTGGGCCTTGCCTGCGAAGACGATCTGGACCGGCCTCTCGGGATGGTTGAGGAGCCTCGCGAGCCTCTCGGGATCCCCGAACAGGAGGGTCGCCCTCTTGTAGGTCGCGAACCTCCTCGCGAAGCCGATCGTCAGGACATCGGGGTTGAGCACCGGCACCTCGGAGAACCTGTGGCTCTGCTGGCCCATGCTGGTCTGCTGAGTGCGCCATCTCTCGCGGACGTATGTGACGAGGCGTTCGCGGAGCCTGACATGCCCCCTCCAGAGCTCGGAGTCGGGTATCGTCGAGATGTTCCTCCAGCATGCCTCGTCGCGGGGTGTGCTCGGCCACCTCGGACCGATGTAGCGGTTGAGGATGCGCGTCATCTCGTCGGAGAGCCAGGAGTCGATGTGGACGCCGTTGGTGACGTGCTCGATGGGCACGTCGTCCTCCGGGAGACCCGGCCACACCTGTTTCCATATCGATCTCGAGACGCGGCCGTGCAGGCGGCTTACTCCGTTCCTGTACCGGGAGTGCCTGAGGGCGAACACCGTCATGGAGAAGTCGCCCCCCGCGCCGGCGGCGCGGCCGAGCTCGAGGAACGACTCGAGCGACATGCCCAGGGCATCGAGATAAGGTTTGAGATAGATGTCGACGAGTTCGGGAGAGAACTCCTCGTTGCCGGCCGGCACGGGAGTGTGGGTCGTGAAGACGTTGCCGGCCACCGCGAGCTCCCGGGCCTCTCCGAGTCCCAGCCCCTCGCCCATGAGCTGCCTGATCCGCTCCAGCACCATGAACGCCGAATGCCCCTCGTTGGCGTGGCATACCGACGGGCGCCGGCCCATGGCCTCGAGCGCGCGGAGGCCGCCGATGCCCAGGACGATCTCCTGGCGGATCCTCATGTCGCGGTCGCCCCCGTAGAGGTGACCGGTTATCTGCCTGTCGGAAGGCGTGTTCGAAGGGAGATCGGTGTCGAGTAGGTAGAGTATCGTGCGGCCCACCCTCACCATCCACACCGCAGCCGACACGTTCCTGCCGTCGAGCGGGAGGGTGACGACCACGGGCCTGCCGTCCCGGTCGACGACGGGGTTCACGGGGGTGTTGGAGTAGTCGTTGACGAAGTACCGTTCCTGCTGCCAGCCGTCGCTGTTCAGGTACTGTCCGAAGTAGCCCTGCCTGTACAGGAGAGAGACACCCACAAGCGGCAGCCCCAGCTCGCTCGCGCTCTTCAATGTGTCGCCGGCGAGCACGCCGAGACCTCCGGAGTAGATCGGGAGGCTCTCATGGAGGCCGAACTCCATCGAGAAGAACGCCACCAGCAGGTTGTCCAGCGCGCCCTGCCGGTGCTCGAACGCCCTGTCGAACCAGGTGGGGCGCCCCATGTAGTCCTCGAGCCTGCCGGCCACGTCGTCGAGGTTGGAGATGTAGACGCTGTCCGAGGCCAGTTCCTCGAGTCTCTTCTGTTCCGCCCGGCCGAGGAGGAGCACGGGGTTGTGCAGGGTCTCCTCCCACAGCCTGCCGTCGATCCATCTGAAGAGGTCCACCGCTTCGGGATTCCATGTCCACCAGAGGTTGTAGGCGATGGTCCTGAGGGCGGAGAGACGCTCCGGGATGCGGGGAACGACCTTGTAGACCCTTGTCTGCACTGCGAGTCCTTTCGGCTTTCGGCGGCATGCCGGGAAACCCGGAACCGCAAGCTAGGGAACTGCGGTCCTCTCCGTCAAGGAACCACCCGGGCTGGCACTCCCGCTGCCTATCCCGGTAGAATCGGGAGAGGAGCGTGACATGAACAGACTGGCGATCACCGCGTTCATCCTCGCCGCCTCCCCCCGGGAGGCGGTGTCCGGCAGCCTCGAGTGGACCGTGAGCTTCGACCCCGGGTCGCTCGCTCTCGGCCGGGACGGCTGCTTCACACTCGTCCAGGCGGACGGCATGCAGATCGGAGGGGATCCCGGCACCCCTCTCCTGCCCTCCCGGCCGGTGGCCTTCGTGATCGATCCCGGAGCCGTCGACGTCGAGTTCGCCGTGAGCTTCTCCGATCCCGAGAGGGTGGACGTGCCTTCGGCGCTTTCGCCGGCGGGGACGCCGGGTCCGATCGGAAGCAGGCTCAGCCGTCCTTCCCGCACTCCCGATCCTTCGGTCTACCTGTCGGAGGATCCCTGGCCCCGGTCGGGCGTCTCCGGGGAGCGGACGGGCCGTCTCGGCGGTTTCTCGGTCGCATCCTGCGTGATAACGCCCTGGGAGTACAGGCCTCTCTCGAACGAACTGACCCTCTTCAGGACAGCCAGGATCAGGCTCGAGTGGGACGGGTCGGCTCCCGTGAATCCTCTGACCATCGAGCAGATCAGGTCGGCGGAGGGCAGGGTCGCCCTCCTGGTGGACAACGCAGAGGAGGTCGCATCGCACCGCCCCCCGGTCAGGCCCGGAAGGGCCGGCGACGCCGTGTGGACGGCGGTCTGCGACAGCTCCTTCACGGGGGCACTCGAACCCCTGAGGGCGATGTGGGAGGATTCGCTGGGCTCGGCATCCATCCTCACGATTCAGGAAATCGAGCAGGCCTCGGCGGGAGCAGATTCGGCGGAACGTCTCAGGAACGCAATCCGTGATCTCTGGCTCGAGCACGGGGCAGTCTACGTCCTGCTCGCCGGAGACGAGAGCCTGGTACCCGCGAGGATAGTCAGGACCCTGTGCGAGGGGCTGCTCGACAACGCTCCCGTCGATCACTACTTCAGCGATCTCGACGGCGACTGGGACCTTTCCGGCGACGGGGTGTACGGCCAGCCGGAGGACTCCCTCGACCTCTTCATGGACGTCCTGCTCGGTAGGGCCCTCTTCTCCACCGCCGGCCAGGCGGATGTATTCGTACAGAAGACCATCGGGTACGCGACCGATCCCCCCGGGGGCTCCTGGAGCACCACGGCCCTCCTGTGCGGTGCCATGCTGTTCGAGGAGATCGGCTACATCGGGGGGAAGAGCTGCGACACCCTCTCCGCGGCGCTTCCGGCCAGCTGGGATGTGATCAGGGTGTACGAGGAGCCGTCCGTGCTCGACGGCAGCGACACCCACATCGAGTATCTCCAGGATGGGACCGGCTGGAACTACTACGCCGGGCACGGGAACGTGAACGGCGTATGGTGGTCGGACCCGCCCTACACGATGATGAGCGTGAGCCTGGCGCAGGATCTTTCCAACGGCCCGAGAACGGGCATCCATACCAGCATAGCCTGCCACCCCGGCGACTTCTGCGACTACCTGCAGTGCTGTGCCGAGGCCCTGCTCCAGAACCCCGACGGCGGCGCCGTCTCCGTGACATTCAACACTACCTACGGCTGGGAGGGATACTGGCCCGAGATGGGCGCGAGCGAATGGATGTGCATCCTGTTCACACGGGCCGTCTTCCTCGATCATCTCCCGACCCTGGGCGATGCCTTCGCCTCGGCCAAGGATCAGAGGATCCCGTGCATCCACGGCCCGTTCGACCGGAACCTGCAGTCGATCCTCGCCTGGACGGCCTTCCAGGATCCCGCGCTCAGGCCCCACGGCGTGAGGGGAGACACTCCGGTCCCTCCCACGGAGTTCTCCATCTCGCCGCCATGGCCCAATCCCTCCACGCGGGGCGCCCCCGTGAACTTCTCGGTGGGTTTCACGGGAGGTACGGCCGAACTCTCGGCATGGGACATGGCGGGCAGGCTCCTGTGGAGGCAGACCGCATCCGGCATCGGAACATACCAGTGGGACGGCCGCCTGCCCGACGGGAGCCGCGCGCCGGCAGGGGTCTACATCATCTCGGCCAGGCGGGGCGACATGGTCCTCAGCCGCCGTACGGCGATCCTCGACTGAACATGGGCCGCATCCCCCTCATCGCTCTGGTCCTGTCGGCCTGCTGCCTGATGGCCGGGTGCGGGCGTCCCGCCGCCGATGTCCCGAATGTGCTCCTTGTGATAGTCGATACGATGCGCTCCGATCACCTGGGCTGCTACGGCTACGCCCGCCCGACGACCCCGCACATCGACAGCCTCGCCCGCTCCGGGACGAGATGGGCACGCGTCCAGGCCCAGTGCCCATGGACCCTTCCCGCCATCGCTACGATCATGACCGGCATGGGCGACAGGGCCCACAGGGCAGGCATGTGGGACGGGGCATTCTACGGGATCGACCCCGCCCTGCCATTCCTGCCGCACCTCATGAACCAGGGGGGGTTCCAGACCGCGGCCTTCTTCAACGTCCTGTTCCTCGACGCGAGTTTCGGATTCAACAGGGGGTTCGATCATTTCGACTGCATCGGCTCCGCCGAAGCATCGAACCTCCGCGATGCGGAAGCCACGACGGACGCCGCCCTCGCCTGGCTGTCCACGGCCGGGGATTCGGGAACACCCTTCTTCATGGTCGTCCACTATTATGATCCGCACCTGACCTACGATCCGCCGGAGGAATACGCGGGGCTCTTCACCGACCCCGCCTACGACGGCGCCTTCGGCCCCTCCTGGGGCACCAAGACCGACGTCGCCCTGGTCAACGATGATTCGACAGGGATCGACAGTGCCGGCGTCGCGAACCTCGTCGGCCTCTACGACGGCGAGATCGCATTCACGGACGTCCAGATCGGCAGGCTGCTGGCAGGGCTCGGATCCTGCGGCCTCTCCGCGAATACCCTGGTAGTGGTGACCGCCGATCACGGGGAGGAGTTCCTCGATCACGGCGGGCTGGGCCATGGGCACACGCTCTACCAGGAGCTCCTCTCGATACCGCTGATCATGTCCGGTCCGGGAGTGCCGCAGGGGATCGTCGACAGTACGCTCGTCGGTCAGATCGACATCGCCCCGACGATCCTCGCCTTTTCGGGTCTCGACGTACCCGGAGCCATGGAGGGGATGGACATCCTCCCGGGTCCCGGGGAAGACCGCATCCTCCTGTCCGATCTCCTCATGACCACTGGTGGAAGGGTCACCGCGCGGCGTATGGACCAGAAGCTCCACTGGGTCCAGTCTTCGGGCGCCTGTGCCCAGTTCGATCTGGCCCTCGATCCATCCGAATCGAGCCCGCTCCCCGAAGTGGATGCATCGCTCGCCGAGGCAGCCGGGTACTGCTGGGCCACTCCGGCACTGGGACACCCTTCAGCGGTCGATCTCGACGAAGCCGCAGCCAGGGTTCTGAGAGACCTGGGCTACATCAGATAGCGGAACCCCTGCCGCGGACCATTCCCTGCGGTCACCGGCCGGTTCGATGACAACGGAAGGGGCCGCCGGACGACCGGCGGCCCTTTCCGCACAAGGATGCTGCAAAGCTTGTCAGTTACCTGTTCGACTGCTACAGAAGACTCTTGATTCCAGCCCAGGTTGTGTTGTTGAGAGACATCGGCCCGTTCAGGTCTTCCATATGCACGTGGTTACCCGTTATGCCATTCCCGGGGAAGCAGAAGTCAAGTGTGGTGTACATGCCCTCTTTGACCTTGATTGCATTAGCTACGAGACCATACTTGAACCTGTAGCCGTTGTCGTCATAATAACAGCAGATCACTGTATATGAGTCACCAACAGGGAGTTCGCAGGTAGTGTAGGACCCTGGAAGGCTGCCGACCTGGGTGTCGTAAATAGAGGACCCAACTTTTACAGTGATGCAGAAATTCGTCCATTGTGGATCTCCATGGCTGACGTCACCCGTGATCCATCCGCCTGCAGATGCCATGGCAGCGAAGCAGAGAACGATAAGGATCATAGTTCTCATGGTAACCCTCCTTTTTGCAGCATCCACGTGAAACTGTGCATAATGCTGTCGATCGTCAATCCTAAAAACCAAATATATGAGTATACCAAATCTAAAGTACGGTTGACCAAGCGTATTGAGGCTCTGGAAAGCTCGCCTCCCCACCCACCGAGGAAGAACGGGATGTCTGACATGCCAGGAGTGGAATACCGGGCGGCCCGGCCGGGTAGAACCTGCAACGGACAGCAGACGGAGGTGCATCGTGAAATCGGTTGTCTTTGCAGCGCTGGCAATACTCTCGACGGCACTGGCCCAGGATGACGCGGCTGACTACAGCAGGCTCCAGGCCGTAGGGGAGAACGGTGTGGTGGTCGATCTCCCTCTCGAGCACACGTCGGTCGACATCTCGGTCACCGGCAACCTGCAGAGGGCCGTGGTCAGGCAGGTGTACGGCAATCCGTTCGCGGAGCCGATCGAGGCCGTCTATGTCTTCCCGCTGCCCGACGACGGCGCGGTCGACAGGATGAACATGTACATCGGAGACCGGCTGGTGGTCGGGCGCATCTACGAGAGGGACGCCGCAAGGGCCATCTACGAGGAGGCGATCTCCTCGGGCCAGACCGCGAGCCTGCTCGAGCAGGAGCGGCCCAACATCTTCACGCAGAGCGTGGGGAACATCCTGCCCGGCGACAGCATCACGATAGAGATCAGCTACGTGGCCACGGTGGGATACGATGACGGCCGCTACGAGCTCTCGTTCCCTATGGTGGTGGGCCCGAGGTTCATCCCCGGGGATCCGACCGGGCAGTCGGGCACGGGGTGGTCGTTCGACACCATCCAGGTCCCCGACGCCAGCAGGATCACCCCCCACGTGGTTCCCGAGGGCACAAGGGCCGGGTACGACATCGACCTCTCCGTCACCATGAACACCGGCTTCCCGGTGGGCCAGGTCAGGAGCCTGAACCACGAGGTCGAACAGGAGCGCGAGGGCGGCACGATCTCCATCGAACTGGCGAGGAAGGACGAGATCCCAAACCGCGACTTCGTGCTCACCTACACATCCGCCTCCGACAGGATCGAGACCGGCATCATGGCCACCAACGGCGACCTCGGCGGGCACTTCATGCTGATCCTGCAGCCCGAGGTGGACGTGGCCGGGAACGACATCATGCCCAAGGAGATGTTCTTCGTCGTCGACTGCTCGGGTTCGATGAGCGGCCAGCCGATCGAGGTCGCGAAGGAGACCGTCAGGCAGTTCGTCAGGGGGATGAACCCGGGCGACTCGTTCCAGATCATCCGGTTCAGCGAGGATGCCAGCGGGATGTCGGACCACCCCCTGGAGAACACCCCTGACAACGTCGCTACAGGCATCTCCTACATCAACGCCCTCCAGGGCGAGGGCGGGACGATGATGATCGAGGGTATCAGGTCCGCCGTCGGATACCCCGAGGATCCCGACAGGATGAGGTTCATCGTCTTCCTCACCGACGGGTACATCGGCAACGAGGCCGAGATCCTGGGCGAACTCCAGACAACTCTGGGCGAGAACACCCGCCTCTTCAGCGTAGGCGTCGGCTCGGGCCCCAACCGCTACCTCATCGAGGGGCTGGCCGAGGAGGGCCGCGGCGCGGCCTACTACGTCGGGCTGGACGAGGATCCCGAGACGGCCGTCTCGGCAGTATACGAGAAGCTCAACAACCCGTATCTCGTCGGCATCGACATCGACTGGGGCAATCTGAAGGTGACCGAGGTCTATCCCGCGTCCATCCCCGACCTCTTCGCCGGGCAGCCGCTGGTCGTCACCGGCCGCTACACGGCCCCCGGAAGGGGCCAGGTCAGGGTGACCGGCATGGTGGGCGACCGCGAGTGGAGCAGGAACATCTCCGTCGATCTCCCCGAGGAGGAGGAGGGCAACGACGTGATCGCCACCCTCTGGGCGAGGCGCAAGATCCACGACCTCTCCAGGCTGCTCTACGATCCCTACGGATACGAGACCTACGACCAGGAGGTGGTCGACGCCATCACCGACGTGGCCCTGGACTACCAGATAATGAGCAACTACACATCATTCGTCGCCGTGAGCGCCGAGGTGAGGACCGTGGACGGCAGGCCCGTCACTGTCGAGGTCCCGGTCAACATGCCCCAGGGCGTCTCCTACGAGGGCGTGTTCGGCGATGGAAACGAAGGGTATTACGCGACCGCCCAGAGCCAGATGGCCGCACCTTCTACGACGATGATGAGGTCGTACGGCACCGTCGGCGGCTCCGGCGGGTACGCACCCGGCAGGGCCACCGAGATGGAATGCTGCGACATGGCCGTCGACGGCGACTACCACTACAATCCCTCGGCGTCGGTGACGATGGTGACGGCCTCGCCCTATCTCGGTCTGAGGGCATCGGAGGTGCGGTCGGCGCTCAGGGAGTGCGTCGACGGGATGCAGGCCGCCTATGCCGAGTTCGCGGAGGAAACGCGTCTCGACGACGGCACCTTCGCGACCGGCAGCATCACGTTCTCGATCGGGTTCGACGACACCGGCAGGGTCTCGGATGTGTCTGCCGTCAGCGACGGCGTCGGGTCCGACAGGCTGGTGAGGGACATGACGGCGCTCCTGAGGGCTGTCAGGATCTCCGAGCCGCCCGAGGGCGCCGGGACGATAATCGTCACATACAGCTTCTCGGCCGTGTAGCCGGGTAGCTGCGGGAACATGGGGGGCGGGCGAGGTCCGCCCCCCCATGTCTGTACTGGCGAGCCGGAACGACTGCGAGACCGCGCGATGGAGCCTGGTGCTGCTCCTGCTACTGGCTCGGGTGGAAACCCTCCCGGAACCTGAGGAACTTCGCGGGATTGCCGGCTACGATGGCCCCGTCCGGTACGTCCCTGGTGACCACGGATCCGGCGCCCACGATGGAATTCCTTCCGATCCTCACCGGCAGGATGGTCGCGTTCGAGCCGATGCTGGCACCGTCCTCGACGACCGTCCCCTTCCACTTCTCCTTCTCGGGCTGCGGCGGATAGACGTCGTTGATGAACATCACGCCGTGTCCGATGAAGCAGTCGCTCCCGATGGTCACCATGTCGCAGACGAACGAGTGGCTCTGCACCCTGGTCCTGTCGCCGATGACGGCCCCGCGCTGGATCTCGGTGAAGCAGCCTATCATGCAGTCCCGCCCGATCCTGCACCCGTAGAGGTTCACGAAGTTCCAGACCCTCGTCCCCTCGCCTATCTCGCAGTCGTTGATCAACTTGTAATCCATGCGCCCCTCCGTTTCGAGACCTGCCGAACATACCCCCGGCCATCCCGCGAAGCACGGCTTTTTACTCCGGCCTGCCGCCATCGTATGCTTGCGCATGCAGCCGGGGTGGAACGGCATGGACGGGGGGGAGCGGATGTCCGTCGAGTTCAAGTGCCCATCGTGCGCGGGGGATCTCTCCGTGAAGTCAGACGAGAAGACGACGACCTGCCCCTACTGCGGCAGTTCGGTGCTCGTGCCGGATGAGCTGCGCGAAAGCACGCAGATCGGACCGACGGTCGTCATCGAGACGGCCCGCACCGCCAGGAGCGCCGCGAGCTGCGTCATCGTCGCAGTAGCCCTGGGGATGCTGCTCATCAGCGGCCTGACGGTCTTCCTCCTCACGAATGCAGGCTCGAAGGACGGAGAATCGCTTCTGCAGGGTGATGCCGATGCTGTTCTGACCTTCGGCGCCGAGGGTACGGGACACGGTTACTTCTCCGATCCCAGACACATCGCGGTGGATGGTGACGGACACATCTACGTGGCCGACTACACGACGGGCAGGATACAGGTCTTCGACGGCAGCGGGAGCTTCATCCGCCAGTGGAACGTCGAAGGCGTGAACGACGAAGCCTACATCTCCTCGATGGACGCCTCGCAGGGCGGGACCGTCTATGTGACGGAGACCGGCAGGATACTAGCCTACGACGGCGCCACCGGGGACCCGCTCGGGATGCTGACCGACATCGACGGATTCTCCGACCTGTTCGTGACCGAGGACGGAGATGTACTTGCGACCATGTGGTCATGCGGCGACAGGCTCTGCCGGCTCGCGCCGGACGGGACGGCCGAGCTGGACATCACCGGAGCGGTGGACGAGGCAGCCGGGAGCAGCGAGCTGTCGCCGCTGGTCGCCGCCGACGGCACCGGCGACATCTTCGTGCTCGGGACCTTCAACGGCCGGGTCTTCAGGTTCGACGAGGACGGCGCCTTCAGGGACATGTTCGGATCGTCCGGCACCGAGCCGGGGCAGTTCGGCTTTCCCTCCGACATTTCCGTAGACGGCCGCGGGTACGTCTATGTGCCGGATTCGGGCGGTTTCATCTCTGTTTTCGATACGTCCGGGAGATTCCTCGACAGGATCGACCTGCCATTCTACGACTATGTCTACGGCATGGACGTGGGGCCCGACGGGAACCTCTATCTCGTCACCGGCGGGTTCGAGGTCGTGGTCATCCCGCCGTACGGGGGATGAGCTGTCTCTTATACACATCTGACGCTGCCGACGAGTTCCGAA
>JAUCPW010000015.1 GCA_030373045.1 Candidatus Fermentibacter sp. | reverse complement strand
CCTGGTCGTCCCCCTGCTTCTGCTGGCTCGAGAACGCAGACGGCCAGGGAACCGCCTGGGAGGCCCACATACTCAAGGAGATGACAGGCTACGCCTCGGCAGGCTGCGTCGGAAATACCGACTTCGACGGCGACGGCTGGACGGATGTCGCTGGCTGCTCCATAAACGAGGACGACATCTACTGGTGGAGCCTGGCTCCCGGCGGGAGCCTCACATCCAGTATCCTTCATGCAGAGCCGTATTAGTATTACTGGAGCTACATAATGTGGTCGTGGGAAGCTCCCGGGTCTGCGAAAGTGGGCTTCCAGGTGCGATCCTCGGTCGATCCCAGTTCCATGGGAGCCTGGTCCGATACGCTCTGGACACCAGGGAACCTCTACGGAATCCTCGAGGACGGCACTGACTATTTCCAGTACCGGGCCATCCTCGTGCCTGGCGGCTCGGGCACCTCGCCGGTGCTGAAGGATGTCACCGTGGTCTGGGATGCTGGAGGTACCGGCGGGCCGGTTGCACCGTCATCCCTCGTCCTGCTGCCCGTTTCACCGAACCCATGCACCGGCGCGGCTGAACTGGTGGTGGGGCTGCCCGGCGACGCATCCGTTGAAGCTGTCCTGTTCGACATCGCGGGAAGGCGGGTCTGGTCGTACGCGAACCCGCAGCAGCGAGGCTGGAACTCCATAGTGACAGACGGCCTGATCCCGGGGGTCTATTTCGCCGTAGTCAGGTCGGGCGACGAGGAAGCCTCGCAGAGATTCTCGGTGATCTCGGCCCGTCGCTGAGGCGACCGCCCGGGTACGGTTGGATGCGAAACCATCCCTGCCGGGGGGGACCTTGGCCGGTCATGCCGGGAGATCCCGCTCGAAGGGAGACGGCCCGATGGACGAGATGACCGGCTTCTGCGGGTACAGGTGCGACCTGTGTCCGGCGAGGTCCGACGACCCGGCGGTCAGGCAGAGGCTCGTCGACGGCTGGAGGCGGATCTTCGGTCACCAGTCGTACACTGTCGAGAACGTACGTTGTGACGGCTGCCGTTCGGGCGGGCGCCTGGCGGACAAGACTTGCAGGGTCAGGCCCTGTGCGATCGAAAAGGCCGTCGAGAGCTGCGCCTGCTGCGACGACTTCCCCTGCGACTCGCTGAAACCCCTCATGGCCAGCAGGGAGGGGATGCTTCTCTACTGCAGGCCCGGCTCCGGCCCCGTCACCCGGGAGGAGTACGAGCTCTGCATGAGGCAGTTCGAGAGCATGCCGGTGCTGGTTCGCAAGCTCGCGGAGTGCGGCAGGCTCGGCGCCTGGGCGTTGGAGGACGCCCCCCGGGAGAGCTGACCGGAAGTCAGCTCTCCAGGCTGTCGAGCACCCCGGGGATGCGTATCGAGAAGCGGCAGCGCGCGTCGCCGTTCAGGAGCGACTCCTCGACCGTGACGTCGACGGGCACGCCGAAGATGCCCTCGTAGATGCCCCTGTACCAGCCCGCGCTGCACTCGCAGTACTCGACCGGCATCCTTCCCTGCGCCCCCCGTGCGAGCGGGCAGAAACAAGCGGCCATCCGCCTCTCGAGAGATGTCTGTGCAAGGGCGAAAGCCCCGGGATCGCGCGGGCGGCGGATCTCGATGATCGCATCACTCTCGATGAACGGGTCGCCGAAGCGGTCCGGGTTGTCCCTCATGGCCGCCACCACGGCCTCGGGGCTGCCGGTCTCCGCGAGGATGCCTCGCAGCGCCAGGATGTCCGAATCGCCGAACTCCTCGACGAACCTGCAGGAGCGCTCCTGCATTATCCCGCGCCTGGCCGCCCCGTCCGGGACCTCGGTGACCAGCCTCCCCTGTGCGCCGGCCGACCATTCCGCATTCGCCGCGAGGTCTTCCGAAAGGCCCTCCCAGCCGGCGGTGACCCTGTCGCCGCTTCCCGTTCCGGCCCTGCGGTCGATCGACTCGCGCCACCTCTGCATCTTGTCCGACAGCCAGCCCATCATCCCTCCCCGAACTGCATCCGTTACCCTCGGTCCGGCTGGACCCTGTCCCTGCGTATGAACATATCGCCACATCGGATGCTCTGGCATGTTCTCCCGCTTTCGGGAAGGGACTCGGGATGACGGACGGCTTCGAGATCAGGCCCTTCGACCGGACTGCTTCTTCCGACGATGACCTCCGGGCCCTCTGGGTCTTCACGAATGTGATGATATGGGAATTGCTGCCTGATGAAACACCAATCCCGGTCGAGGACTGGATGAAGATCGTCCGCACGACGCACTCGACAACCGAGACGCTCAAGTGGGTCGTATGGGACGGGACAGGACGGCGAGTGCTCGGCTCCTGCAACCTGTCTCTGGCGGTCTATGATGTTGAAAACGCAACGCTTTACATATCGATCGATCCGTCGATCAGGCGCAGGGGGTTCGGGAGGAGGATGCTCGAACTTGCTGCAGAAGCCGCGGATTCGAGGGGACGCAAGGTGCTGAAGACCCACTCGAACGAAAGGTGTCCTGCCGGGGCTTCATTCCTAGAGAACGCGGGAGCGCGCAGGGAATCGGAGAGCCATACCAACAGGCTGCTGCTGAGCGATCTCGACGAGGAACTCGTGAAGAGCTGGCTCGAGCTGCCCCGGGATGACTGCCCGGAGTTCGAGATGCTCGCCTGGCATGATGGCATACCCGAGGACCATGTAGAGGACGCTCGTGACTTCTTCCAGGAGATCTACGATGCCGAGCCTCCGCGGGAGGGGGTTCCAAGAACGGAGTTGCTCCATACCACCGAGATGGTCCGCGACTGGAACGGGACGTTCACGGCAGGCGGAAACCGGTCCCTCGCGCTGGCTGCGATCTCGAGGGGGGAATGCCGGCTCATGGGATACACCATGGTGTCCTGGCATCCGTCGAAACCCGGCTTCGTCAACCAGTGGTTCACCGGGGTCCGGCCCGGGTACAGACACAGGGGCCTGGCCAGACGGCTGAAGGCAGAGATGCTGGGGACTATCCGGAGGGAGGTTCCCGAGGCCGAGTCGATCAGGACCGGCAACGACGACAGCAACAGCGGAATCCTCGCTATCAACAGGGAGCTGGGGTTCGAACCCTTCATCGCGAGGACCGACTGGGCGCTCGATGTCGCAACCGTTCGTGCTCGTCTGCAGGACATCGCGGTGAAGGACTGCCCGAGCGACGGGTAGCGTGTCTCGACATGTGATCAGCACTCACGCTCTGGGGGGAGCCGGATCTCACCGGCGGGTCAGGAGGGGATGGCGATGACGGACAGCATGAAGAAGGTCCTGGTCATCAACGGAAGCCCCAGGAAGGGCAACACCTTCCATCTCGCCGGGGTGGTCGCGGATGAACTGAAGAGGCTCGGCGGGGTCGAGGTCGAGTACCTCCACCTGTCGGAGAAACGCATCGAGCCCTGCCGCGGCTGCGGGCTCTGCATGACGCACGGCTTCGAGAAATGCCCGATCCATGACGACGTGCCGTGGATCATCGCCGCCATCCAGCAGAGCGACGGGGTGATCCTCGCCTCCCCGGTCTACGTCTACCACATCTCGGGCCTAACCAAGATCCTCCTGGACAGGCTGGGAGCGTACTTCCACCGCCCCGCCTTCTTCGGCAGGCACGCGATGGCCCTGGCCACGACCGGCTTCTTCGGCACCGCGCCCACCCTGAAATACATGAAGAGCGTGCTCGGCGCCCTGGGTTTCAGTACGGTCGTCACCGCTGGCGGTCAGGCCAGGGACCTCGAGGATCGCTTCATCGCGAAGCTTGAGCTGAAGGCCCGCGAGGCGGCCCGCCGCTTCCACCGGAACCTTTGCCGCGGATGCTCCGTCCGCCCGTCCTTCGCCAGCCTGATGCAGTTCAGCTTCCAGAGGAAGTGCTTCACCCACCCGGGGGTCGGCAGGCTCTTCCCGGCCGACATGGAGCACTACACGAAGCTCGCCGGCAGGATCTTCCCGGTCGACGTGCCGGTCGACCTGCCGACGCGCGTCTCTGCGTG
Source organism: Candidatus Fermentibacter sp. (assembly GCA_030373045.1). Classification (NCBI taxonomy): domain Bacteria; kingdom Pseudomonadati; phylum Candidatus Fermentibacterota; class Candidatus Fermentibacteria; order Candidatus Fermentibacterales; family Candidatus Fermentibacteraceae; genus Candidatus Fermentibacter; species Candidatus Fermentibacter sp. The sequence continues at coordinate 2,672 of JAUCPW010000015.1, read as the reverse complement.
GGCCGCCGAGACTTTCGCCCGCCTGTTCCTGCGGATCACCTGACGGGAGGGTCATGTTGGACGCCACTCGGGAGACCGTTCCGACCGGCATCGATGGACTGGAGATCCGGCCCTTCGACCCGGGTGCGGCATCCGGGAACGAACTGCGCGCCTTCTGGAAATTCTGGATGTGGGAATGGAGTGAGGTTTACCCGGAGGACCCCGAGACCCCGTTCGAGAAGTGGCTCGCAGGGTTCAGGAACTCATCCTGGATCAGGGAATCGAAGATCTGGGCCCTCTGGAGCGGGGAAGCCGTACGCGGTGATGCATGGGTGGAGATCCCCGGGACCGGGCTCGATCCGAATGGAGCCTCGGTTGCGATCAGGGTGCATCCCGAACTCCATCGCAGGGGTCTTGGAAGCCGGCTCCTGGCCGGGGTGACTTCGGCCGCCGAGGAGAAGGGCCGCCGTATCCTGAGGCTCGAGACCCTCGACAGGTATCCGTCAGGTGCCGCCTTCTGCAGGGCTATCGGGGCGGTTGCGCAGTCGGTCACCCACACCAACAGGCTGCTCATGACGGATGTCGATCCCGGGATCGTTTCTCGCTGGCTCGAGCTGCCGGATGACCGGTCCGACCTGGAGATCACGGAATGGAGGAACGGGCCCCCCGACGAGCGCCTGGATGAAATGAGCGCCCTGTACCAGGAGATCTACGATGCCGAGCCCGATCGTGAAGGGTTCGAGCGGGGCACCTATCACTTCACTCCGGAGTACTTCCGGCAGTTCATCGGCAGTCAGATGGCTGCGGGCGCCTCGATCCTGACTGTTGCCGCATCATCCCGGCGTGACGGTTCGATCCTGGGATGCACCGAGATCACGTGGAACCCGGCCAGACCCGCCGTGGTCAACCAGATGTTCACCGGGGTGAGGCCCGCTTCGAGGGGACACGGGCTGGCCAGGAGGCTCAAGGCCGAGATGTTCACTCGGATCCGGCGCGAACACCCCGGAGTGGTCTGCATCAGGTCGGCGAATGACGACGACAACCCAGCCATCAACCGGATCAACACCGAGCTGGGCTACCACCCCTGGATCGCCCGCACCAACTGGCACGCGGATGTCGCCATCGTGAGGAAGTACCTCGACCATCGCAGGCGCTGACGCAACCTCGCAAGTGCACTCTACTCATCCATCTTTTGCCTTCTAGGTCGCGGATATTTCTCCTCAGATACCCACCTGAAAACAAGTTCAGTTAGTAGAGAGTTAATGAATGACCTCTTTTAGCGTGCATATCTGTCCGATAACCAGCCCCGATGAGGGGGCATTTGACAGTGAATGTATACGCTGTCATGCAAGTATCGCTGTCTCTGATTCATTTGCTGTTTGCTAATATTGTGATATCATTATTATCTGCGCGACAACTCTTTCAGCCTACCTTTAGAAATTTCTGTACATTCGAATATTTTTGAGCGTTCAGGATTATTTGAAATCTTGACACGCTTCCGTGCCATTCTAATTCAATGCGCATGGTCCATCATGGAGAGGGGGTGGTGAAATGATCGAAAAGCCGGCCGAGATCGGGATCGAGTACGTCGATCCGGGTAGTACCGTCAAGTGCATCGCCTTCTACATCCTTTGCGGGTTGCTGAACTTTGCTGCTATGCCACCGCAGGAATAGTTCAGGAAACGGTGGGCGGGGGAGGTTTTGGACTTCCCCTGCCCCCTCGGAGGGGTGTGGGTCATGAAGACTTACTGCCTGAAATCCTCCATGATCTTCCTCGATGACGAGAAGATGATCATAGATACAGACAAGAAGGCTATTCGGAAGTTCAACGAACCAGCCTGTCAGATACTTGCGCATCTCGATGACGGTCCCATATCTGCCGATGAAATTGAAGCCAGATTTTGCGATGAGAACGGGAAGCAACTCTTAAGTTCCGATGACATAGCTGAATTCATTACTTCTCTCCTCCGATCTGGTCTGCTTGTATCTCTGGAGAGAATGGATTGAACGCTAAGCTGATCCCGACTCTCCCAGAAGAATGCACACTCCGTGCCGAGGCAGAAGGCGGGTTCTTCATAAGCGGCAGAGGATTCTTCAAGCCTATAAGCTCGAGTGATTTCGAACTATTGATAGCGATTGATGGGGCCAAGGACGCATACTCGATTGCGAAGGATGCGTCAAAATCGGAAGTTGAACTGGCCTGCCATCTCATCCGGATATCAAGTATGGCCGATGAAGGTATCATTGAGCTTCGACGTGATCCATCGACCAAGATTCGGAAAGCGTGTATTTCGAAGAATAGGCCATTCTCGAGAAGTGCCTTCTCTTCCCCGGTAATGGTCAGCCTCGCTGTGACAGGAGAGTGCAACAGGTCATGCCAGCATTGTTATCGCGAGGGTGTTGCTAGTAACAGTTCCTTTGATGATGCTGGTTTCTTTGCTGTTGTAGAGAGCCTCTCCGGGATGGACCTGGCGATTCTGAACATAACCGGAGGCGAACCCTTCTTATACGACCGCATCGTTGATCTTACATGTTTTGCCGCAACCCAGATCAACTGTGTGACAATTGTCAACGCCGGTTTCTAGTGTGACGTAATCGCCGGTTTGGGTGTGACACATCTTTTGCCGGCATCCCTCCCTTCGTTTTCGGAGACGAGTTCGGGTATCAGCCCCAGCTTCCTGTGTTCTCGCAGC
>JAUCPW010000014.1 GCA_030373045.1 Candidatus Fermentibacter sp. | reverse complement strand
GATGGTGGAGGCGGCGGGAATCGAACCCGCGTCCGCGCTCAGGGATCCGACGGCCGCTACATGCTTAGACCGGATTAAGTTTCCCTCGGGTCGGGCTCCGGACGGCCCTCCCTCCGGTATCTCCCATTGTGTCTCGCCGTTGCCACCCGGGAGCGGGGGGACTTCGGCCAGCCCGCCTTCTTACGCCCGGCCCCCGGCGGACAGACAGCACCGGGGCGGACGCGCGGCCCGCTCATTGGAGCCGCGAGGTGCCGATGTTAGGCGGCAGTTGTACAGTCCCGCATTTTAACGAGGCTGCGGGGCCTCGGCATGCTGCCGGGGGATCTCGACCGAGCCCGTCGAAACCGATCGCCCCCACGCAATGTCTCTAGATAGACGAATGACGCGGTTTGGTCAAGTGGCCTTGCACAGTGTTGCGGCATCTGGTATAAATGGCCTTCAAACCGGAGTCACAAGGGGAGAAGCAAATGTCTTTCAAGTGTGATATCTGCGGCCGTTCCTACGGCACGGGATGCAGGGTCAGCCATTCCCACAGGCGCACGAAGCACATCTGGAAGCCCAACCTCCAGAACGCCCGCGTCAGGCTCGGCGGGCTCGTACAGCGGGTGAAGGTCTGCACCTCCTGCATCAGGGCCGGCAAGATCCAGAAGGCCTGATCCTTCCGACATCGTTCCGCGGGCGGCTTCGGCCGCCCTTTTCTTTACCGTGCAGAGCTGCTCAGTGAATCTGTCGGGAATCCCCGGGCATCCTCCACCGGCGATGGATCCGTGGGCGATATTCACTTGCTCCACAACGGCATCGGCGTGTGGTGGACGCCGGCCGGGAGGCTGCCGGCCGATGTCGGCAAACCATCGATCATCAGGCGCACGCGTCGTCCGGCCAATGCTTGACACGAGGCTGCATTCCCAGGAAAATGTGCATGCATACAAGGGAGGTACCCGATGAGATACCGGCTCCTTGCAGGTACGGTCCTGACGATCCTGTTCGCCGTGTCGCCGGCCTCCGCCACCCAGTGGGCATATCCCCTCACTTCGCTTCCGGAAGGGTGGATCGCGACGCCCGAATGGAGTTTCGGGAGCGAGGTCTACGTCGATCTCTACGCAACCGCCTACGAATATGGGGAGAACGATATTCATGACGCTTACATCATATCGGACGTGATAGTCGTCCCGGCGGCGACGACCGGGGCGGTCCTGGAGTTCGATCACGAGTGGCTCATCTCAGCGTATAACTCAACCGAGTACGACGACGCCTACGGCCACGTTTCGGTCCTGTACTCCATAGACGGAGACACGCAGCCGTTCCTTCTCAAGTACTTCGACAGCGCCATGGGGACGCCGTACAATCCGGAGGGTTCGGAGCACTTCTCCTGTTCGCTCGCCGTTTCCCCGGGCGACACGCTCCGCTTCATCTACCACGCCAGGGTGGCCGCGTCATGCTGGGGTGCAACGGCAGGCACCGTGAATCTCGACTGGTGGGTCTCGGACTTCCTGCTGACCGCCTACGACGGCCAGGCTCTCCAGCCCTCGACCTGGGCGGATATCAAGAGTTCAATCTTCGAAAGAGGGCAACTGGAGGAATTCGAGAGGGAGCCTGGCGGATCGGGAATTCTCCGCTAGCTGCAGGGCGAGGCTTCCGTCTGGGCCGGGACGGCCTCGGTCAGCTTCTCGGGAACGCGGAAGCGGGCCTGGTTCATGGAGGCCGCGAGGCTGAACTCGCGGGCGAGCCTGGTGTAGCCGAAGCCCATGTTGATGAAGTCCCACTCGAACGGGGTGCCGGGCTTCACCTGCTCGAACACCCAGTTCATGTCGATCCCGGCCTTCTGGAAGGCTTGGGGCCAGCCGTCACCGTCGAGCCTTCCGAGCAGCGCATCCCCCACCCTGTGGTCACCACGGGCAAGCAGGGCCTGTATGTGCGCCTCCCGGGCGCCGAGGAACCTGACCGCCACGTTCGGGACGGCTCTGAGCGTCCGAGTGATCTCGTCGCGCCACCTGCGAAGGTCTTCGACCCGCGCCAGGGGTGACCACTGGAAGGCCGTCCAGGGCTTGGGGATGAAGGGGTTGATGCTGACGGATACGGGCAGGGGCGTCAGGGTCCTGATCTCGGCCACCAGCCTGGAGATCTCGGCCCTGTCATCGTCCGTCTCGAACGGGAATCCGTAGATGAAGTACATCCTGATCCGCGAGACCGAGCCGGAAGCGTTGCCCACGGTGTTGAGGATGGCCTCGTTGCGGAGGCTCTTGCCTATCACGCGCCTCAGGCCGTCGGCGCCGGTCTCGGGGGCTATGGTGAGCGTGGTGCCGTGCAGGTCTCCCTCGCCGAGCTGCGAAGGATTCTCGGCCCTCTGGGAGCCGATGCTGACCTCGAGACCTGCCGCACGCGCGTGATCGATGAACTCGCGGAACGACGGGTGCGAATCCGGCGAGCAGGCCACGAAGCCGACCCGGGCCCCCCCGGGCATGGAGTCGAGGATCGGCATGATGTCCTCGGGCCTGGATTCCCGATAGGGCAGATATGCGTACCCGGGCAGGCAGAATCGGCAGTTGAAGGGGCATCCCCGGGCTATCTCGAGCATGATCGTGTCCTCGAAGACGCTCTCGGGCGTTGTGACCACGGAGTGCGCCCCGAGGCCCTCCACACCGGCCCACTGGCGCATGATCGACGCCCTCGGCGACTTCGCCGAGTGCACCGACGGCACGTAGATGCCGGGCAGGGTGGACAGCTGCTTCAGCAGTCTCTTCTTGCCCGCGCCCTGGGATCCCATGCTCTTGATGGTGTCGAGCAGGGGGCCGAGCGTGGGCTCCGACTCGCCTATCACCATAACATCGAGGAACTGCGCCATCGGCATTGGATTGGCCGTCACGCAGAGGCCGCCCGCTATCACCAGCGGCCAGTCGTCGGTGCGGTCGGAAGCCCTGGGTGCGATGCCCGAGAGCTTCATCATCCCGAGGACATTTATGTAGTCGTACTCGCAGGAGATGCTGAAGGCGAGCAGATCGCAGCTGCGCAGAGCGCGGCCTCCGTCGAGCGTCACGAGGGGGCGCCCTGTCTTGCGCCTCCAGGCGAGCTCGTCGGCTTCGGGCATGAATGCCCTCTCGCAGAGGGTGTCGGGCCAGTCGGACATCTGGCTGAGGACGCGCTGGAAACCGAGGGAGGTCATCCCGACGGCGTAGGAGTTCGGATAGGCGAGCACGGTCTCGAAGACGCCGCGCGACGCCTTCCCATGCGTGTGCCGTTCGCGGGAGAGGATATCCCTGCGCCTCTCCTCGTACCTCTCGGCCGCCGACTTACGCTTCAGTTACGCCCCCCGTCGCTGTTAACACGGCAGGAATATACGCCCGGGTGCAATCCGGTCCAATTATAGACGTTTTATCTACGGAATTCCTCAGTCAACCGTCCTCTTGATGAACGAGGGCAGCTTGCTCTCGCTCTTCACCAGCTCCGAGTTGCCAGTCAGCGGCCTGAACGGGACGCTGAGGGACGGGGCCTTGTCCTTCGGCTGGGGGCCGAACGGGATCGATGTGGATCGGTCGGCCGACTTCAGCACGACCTCCTCGGGCTCCACCTGGACCGGGCTCCCGAATCCCGTGGCAACCACGGTGATCCTCAGCTCGTCCCCGAGACTCTCGTTCAGGCTTGTGCCCATGAAGACGTTGGCCTGGGGACCCGCGGCCCTCGTGATCATCTCCATGGCCTCCTCGAACTCCTTGAACCTGAAGGTCGACGAAGAGGTCTGTATGTTGACCAGCAGCGCCTTCGCCCCTTCGATGGAGATCCCGTCGAGGAGGGGGCCGGAGATGGCCTCGCGGGCCGCCTCCGACGCGCGGCTCGGGCCGGTGGCCCTTCCCGTGCCGATCATCGCGCCCCCGCCCTGGGTGATCACGGTCTTCACGTCCTGGAAGTCCCTGTTGATGACGCCGGGCGTGGTGATGAGGGAGCTGATGCCCTCGACCGCGTTCAGGAGCACGCTGTTGGACATGTCGAGCATGTCCTCGAACTTGGAGTCGTCCTCGGCCAGCGTGCGGAGCCTCTCGTTGGGGATGACTATCAGCGTGTCGACCACCTTGCGCAGCGCGGCGATGCCGTGTTCGGCCTGATCGAGGCGTATCGCCCCCTCGAACTCGAACGGCCGGGTCACCACCCCTACCGTTATCGCGCCGGCATCGGCGGCCGCCCGCGCGACTATCGGGGTCGCCCCGGTGCCGGTTCCACCGCCCATGCCGGCGGCTATGAAGACCATGTGGCATCCCGTCAGGCTTTCCTCGATCTCCTTGAGGCTCTCCTCGGCGGCCTGTTCGCCGATCTCGACGTTCCCGCCGGCTCCCAGGCCACGGGTGGCCCTCGGCCCGATCTGCACCTTGCCGTCGGCCAGGCAGTTGTTGAGGGCCTGCATGTCGGTGTTGACCGCGACGAATTCGACACCGGTCAGGTTCGCCCTGATCATCCGGTTGATCGCATTGCATCCGCAGCCTCCGACTCCGACGACCTTGATCCTGGCCCTCCCGGTCGCCTCCTCCCCGACTTCGACGAGCTGAGTGACTACCATCTCCCCTCCTCCCGGCTCATCTGAGCCTCCCTGCTATTCCCGATATCCACTTCGTCAGTTCACCCAGAAATCCAGCCCTGCGTCCACCCGCGGCCTCGCGCCTCTCGCGCCCGAGGAGCACGAGCCCCGCGGCGGTCGAGAACTCGGGAGCAAGCACGAGTTCGGTCGATGTCTCGAATCCCGTTGGAACGCCCGTTTCCGCAGGGAGCCCGGTGATCCTGCCCGCTAGCTCGGCGATGCCCCTGAGCCTGCTTCCGCCCCCGGTGAGGATCAGCCCGCCAGGGAGATCGACGGCATCGATGCCCGAACGCGAGATCTCGAGCGCCACGGCCTCGAGGATCTCCTCGACCCTTTGGCCCGCCACCTGGGATACGACGGCATGCGACACGGAAAAGGTGCCCCGCCCGCCCAGCCTCATCACCTTCGTGCTCTGGTTGGGATCGACCAGGGAGCTCGATGCCACCGCCCAGTCGGTCTTCAGCTTCTCCGCCTGCGCCCAGGGGATCCTGAGAGCCTGGAGATCGGAGGTGACGGAATTTCCACCGAGCGGGACCACTCCGAGATAGGCCAGGGTCCCGTTCTTGAAGACCGCGACGTCCGTGGTGCCCCCCCCCATGTCGGCGAGGGCCACGCCCATCTCCATCTCGTCCGGGGTCAGCACCGCGGCGCCGCTGGCGAGGGCCGCGGGAATGATCCCCTCTATGTCCAGTCCGGCAGCCTCGACGGCGCTCTCGATGTTCGAGACGGCCAGCCGGTCGGCCATCACGGTGTAGGTCCGGGCGCTGATCTGCTCGGCCATCAGTCCGATGGGCGGCTTCCTGATGCGGTCGAAGCCGTCGACGCAGTAGTCGCGCTTCACGATGTCGAGAACCCTGCTGCCGGGGGGAAGCCGGACCAGCCTGGCCGCCTCCTCCGCCCGTGCGACATCGTCTTCGGTGATCTCGTGAGGGGAATCCCCGTCGGGTTTTTCCACGCTGACCGTGCCCGTCCCGTCGAAACCTCTCACGTGCGAACCGCTCACCGATACGAAGACGCTCCCGATATCCTCCGTACAGAGGAGGGCCGCCTCGGAAACCGCCCTGTGGATCGCTTCGACAACGGCGCCTACGTCGAGCAGCATGCCTTCCCTGACCGCTCCGTCGACGGGAGCCTGGCCGGCGCCCAGCATCCTCACACCGCCGCCTTCGATCGGTTCGCCGGCCACGCAGGTCACGGTCGCAGTACCTATGTCCAGCCCGGAAAGGAGTTCGCTCACAGGGACACCCCCTCTGTCAGGGAGGGATTCTCCCGCAGGATGAGCTGCCCGTCGAACCTGGCGTCGGCCTCGGCCCATCCGTCACGGAGCGCGCCGCGGCCGCCCGCGGCGAGGAACAGGTCCATCCTGCGCCCGAAGTCCGAATACCCGAGGATCACTCTCATGCCATCGGAGACGACTGCCACCGCTCCATCCGGCTCGACCAGGATCAGCTCGACGTCGCCCGGGATGCCGTCGACCTCCGCCCAGGCAGCCAGGCCGGGCAGCACTGCCTCCCTGTCCCCGCCTGCCATCACGACCCTCGTCAGGGTATCCGAGAGGAACGTCGGAGGCAGGGGTTCGCAGCCGCCCGTCAGGGCGACCTCGCCGATACCGTCGCTCAGGACGAGCACGGGCTCGAGCAGCTCCAGCTCAACACCGACTCCGTCGGGAAAGACGAGCCAGACCTCGGCCGAATCGATGCCGGACACGGCTTCGAGGTCAGCTTCCAGCGAGTCGGTCGACATGCCGGTGACGGGCCGCCCGAGCCGGGCGACAAGTGCGGGGGCCACGTATGTCGAATCGACCCTGCGGCAGCCCCAGACCGAGATCCGCCTCAGATCGAACTCGCCCCTGTGCTCGAGGAACCTGTACAGGATTATCAGCACGGCGGCGAGCACCAGCGCTCCTGCGAAAGCTGCGAGCAGGCCCCCCCTGCGCCTCACGATCCCTCCCCCACCAGCCGCCTGGCCAGGGCGTCGCTCGTCCCGGCGCCCATCAACACGACGGTCGCGCAGCCGCAGCCGTCTGCGAATCCTTCGAGCCCCGCCGGGTCGAGCACAGTGCAGTCGGCGCCCGCGGCCGATGCGTCGCGGGCCACCAGAGCGGCGTCGACTCCGGGCAGGGGCTCCTCCCTGGCGGGGAATACCGGCAGGACGGCGGACACGTCCGCGAGTGCCAGCGCGGCTCCCATCCCTGCGTGGAAGGAAGCGGTCCTCGAATACAGGTGCGGTTCGAACACGACCGCCAGGGAGCCACCCAGAACCCTCCTGAGCGCCTTGATCGAGGCCTCCATCTCGGCGGGATGATGGGCGTAGTCCGAGATCACGAGCATTCCTCCCCGCGATCCGAGGCGCTCGAGCCTCCTCCTGGCACCGGGGAACGATTCGAGCGGGCCGGCCGCATCCCCTGGCACGAGCCCCGCGAGCCGGAGAAGTGCGAGCGAAGTGGCCGCATTGCGCAGGTTCTGCAGTCCGGGGATGCCCAGCCTGCCGGTGATGTCTCCCAGCGAGTATCTCTCACCCCAGCCGTCCGGACGGACCGGGACGCAGTCGTAGGCTCCTCCGGGCCCTGCCGTCAGGACCCGTCGCCCGATCCTGGATGCCCACCTCGCGAGCTGTTCGTCCTCCACCGGAACCACCACTCCGCCACCGGGCGCCGAAAGCTCGAGGAATGTCTCGAACGCCGACCTGAGGGCCTCCGGCGAACCGTAGCACTCGAGGTGCTCCCGGTCGAAGCTCGTCACGGCAGCATGCAGGTGCGGCAGTCTGAGGAAGGCCCTGTCGTACTCGTCGGCCTCGACCACCGCAAGTCTGCCGCCGGGCCTGAAGCCCGACCTCCAGCCCGGCACTTCGGCGCCCACAAGCACGGTCGGATCGAACCCGGCCTGCTGTAGGGCCCAGCCCGTCATGGCCGAGGTGGTTGACTTCCCGTGAGCGCCCGCCACCGCGATCACGTCATGGCCCGAGGCCAGTTCGGCGAGCATCTCGCTGCGCCTCAGGACCTTCACCGAAGCCGCCCTGGCTGCCGCGATCTCGGGATGGTCGAGCGGTACGGCGGCGCTGTGAACCAGCACGTCGATGCCCCGGACGTGCTCCGTGCCGTGCCCGGGCATGCGCCTTATCCCGCCTTCGGTCGAGTCCGCCGCCCGAGACCGGTCGCAGCCTTCCACCTCGTGACCGAGATGGTTGAGCCACTCCGCCAGGCCGCTCATCCCGCTGCCGCAGATCCCCATCAGGTGGTATCTCATGCCGATGCCCCCGATGCCTCGATGAGCACACGGGCTATCCTGTCCGCCGTATCCGGCGGGAAAAGGCCGGCCATGCAGGTCGACATCGATTCCAGGGCGCCGGGATCCGACAGCAGATGCCCGATGGACGCCCAGAACTCGGCGGGATCGAGCGTGTCCTGCGCGAAGACCCGGGCGCCGCCCGCCGCCTCCGCTTCCTTAGCATTGGCGGTCTGGTGGTCGCGCGAGACGCCCGGAAGGGGGATCAGCAGGCCGGGCAGGCGGAAGCGGCAGAGCTCCGCGAGAGTCATCGCACCGGCCCTGGCCACGGCGATGCTTGCACAGGAATAGAGGATCGAGGGATCGTCCTCGAAGGCCCGGACCACCGTTCCGGCCCTGCCGGAAAGGAGGCCTCCGATTCTCTCGAGGTCGCGCTCGCCGCACTGGAGCACGAGCTGGATGCCTGACGGAGCCGAAAGCGCGAGGTCGTTGACGGTGCGCGCCCCCTGGCTCCCGCCCAGGAGCAGCACTACGGGCCTGCCGGGATCGAGGCCCATCCGCGCGACCGCCTCGGCCTTCGGGATAGCCGAGAGGCTGCTGCGTACAGGATTTCCGACCACGGTGGAACGCCCCTCGGGGAAGTCGCGGGCAGCCCTTCCGAATCCGAGCAGGATGCGGGAGGCGAACCTCGAGGAGCACCTGTTGGCGCGTCCGGCGACGGCATTGCTCTCGTGCAGGAGCACGGGGATGCCCATGGAGCGCCCGGCAGCGGCGCAGAAGACCGACGAGTACCCGCCCGTGCAGAGGATGGCCCCGGGAGATATGGTCCGTATCATGCTCCTAGCGGCGAACCATGCCCTGACGGCGCCGAAGGGGAACTTCAGGAGTCCGGCGGGCCCGCGGTCGATCCTGGGCGGATCGAGGAAGTGCACGCGTTCGCCCATGCCGGCGTACATGCGCCTGTCCACAGGGCGCGGAGTCGCGGCGAAGTGTATCGCGACCGACCATCCCAGCCGGTTCTCCAGAGCCTCGGCCACGGCCAGCGCCGGGGATATGTGCCCCCCGGTGCCGCCTCCGGCCAGCAGGAAGGGGTTCACCTGCGGGCCTCCGCCGATATCCTTGCGGCCGCGGCCAGCTCGATGAGCGTGAAGACGATGCTCGTCCCGCCCCACGATATCAGGGGCAGCGTGATACCGGTCGCCGGCAGCAGCCTGGTGACCACCGCGAAGTGGAGGAAGCTGCCGAGGGCAACCGATGCGGTTATCCCGCCGGCGAGAATCGACCCGAAGATGTCGTCGGCCCGCTCGGCTATGCGGAAGCCCGTCCACAGAAGAACGCAGAAGGCCGACAGGACCAGGGTGGTCCCGATCAGGCCCGTCTCCTCCCCTATCACGGCGAGGATGAAGTCGGAGAAGACCTCCGGCAGGAAGCCCCTCTGCTGCCTCCCGTGGCCCAGCCCCCTGCCCAGCAGGCCGCCGCTGCCGAGAGCTATGCTGGACTGCTGGGTCTGGAAGTTGTTGTCGCTGATGCCCGCCTCGGGATTGATCCATCCCCTGACCCGGTCGATCCTGTACTCCTCGGTGATCAGCACGGCAGACGCAGCGAGGGCGATCACGCCGAAGAGAATGAGGATGTGGCTGAACCTGGCCTCCGAGATGTAGAGCATCGCGGCCATCATGGCCAGCATGTAGAGGCATCCCGCGAAGTCGGGCTGGGAGACGGTGAGCACCGCCGGAACGAATGCCAGCGCCACGAGTGACAGGAAGCCCCTCGGGCTCCTGCCCGAGATCTGCCCCTTCGAGATGAGCGTTGCCGTGAGGAGAACGTACGAGAGCCTGGCCAGCTCGGACGGCATGAAGCGGAATCCGCCCAGCACAAGCCAGCGGCTGGAACCGTTGACCACGGGGGCAATCGGTGAGAGGCTCAGCGCCGTGGGGATCAGGCATGCTATCGAGAAGGCATAGAGCGGCCACGCCACTGCCTTCCAGGCCCGCGGCCCCGCGGCGTAGACCAGAAGCGCGGACGCGAGCCCGAAGAGGATGCGGAGTAGGTGCCCCGTCACATAGTGGTGGCTGTTCCCGAACACTCTCATCGAGGCGAAGGAACTGGCCGAATAGACGGCCAGGATCCCGATGACGATCAGCACCAGGGCGGTCGTCGCGAGTATCCGCCCGTCCCTCCCCATCGGCGGCAGGTTCACCTCAGCGCCTCCACCAGCGAGCGGAAGTGCTCTCCGCGCCTTTCGAAGTTCTCGTACTGGTCGAAGCTCGCGCACGCCGGCGAAAGGAGTACCACGTCACCCTGCCCGGCGAGGCTTCTCGCCAGACGCACCGCCCCCTCCATGTCGCCCGCCCTGTGCATCGGGGCTGTCCCGGCCCAGGCGAGCGCCAGCTCCTCCGTGGCCGATCCGATCAGGATCAGATCCCTGACCCTTTCGGATACGAGCCAGGCCAGGTCGCCGTAGCTCGTCTTCTTCGAGAGGCCGCCGGCAATCAGGATGACCGGCCTGTCGAAACTCTCCAGAGCCACCTTGAGCGAGTCCTGGTTCGTGGACTTGGAGTCGTTGACCCACGTGACCCCGTCGAGGATCCTCACCGTCTCGATCCTGTGGGGCACGCCGCCGAAGGTGGAGAGGCCTTCGGCCAGGGCTTCCGGCGCGATGCCGGCCCGCCCGGCAAGGCATGCGACCGCAAGGGCGTTCTCGAGGTTGTGGCGTCCGGGCAGCGAGAGCGCCGAAGCCTTCATCAGGGCCGATCTGGAGCCGTCCCTGGCGATCACGATCGTTCCCCCGAGACAGTCCGCGCCCTCCCTCACCTCCCTCTGCCTGCTGAAGAGGGCCTCCATGCCGCGTGTCAGGCCCATGAGCGGCAGGGACTCGGGGTCGTCGGAGTTGAGTACGGTGAGATCCTCCGAGTGCTGGTTCATGAAGATGCGGGCCTTGGCGTTCCTGTAGCCCTCCATGTCGCCGTGGCGGAGGAGGTGGTCGGGGGTGAGGTTCAGTATGGCGGCCGCCGATGGCCTGAAGGAATCGGCTGTCTCGAGCTGGTAGCTGGATACCTCCAGCACGAACCATTCCGGGTAGGGGTTCTCGATCACGGCCAGGCAGAACGGATAGCCGACGTTCCCGGCCACGCAGGCGCGGATGCCGGCCCTGTTCAGCACATGGCCGAGCCACTCCGAAGTGGTGGTCTTGCCGTTGGATCCCGTGACGGCGAGGATGGGGGCCTGGGCATACCTCGACGCGAGCTCGATCTCGCCGGTCACGGGGATTCCGGCCTCGACCGCGGCTCTCGGCATGGGTGAGGCGGAGGGGATGCCGGGGCTCAGCACCAGGCCCTCCAGCCCTCCGATGTGCCCGAGGCAGTCCTCTCCCGTCCAGGTCTCCCCGCACCATTCGCAGGGCGCGACGGACTTGTCGTCGTCGAAGCCGACGACAGCAAAGCCGTTCGTCGCCAGGAGCCTCGCAGCGGCCCTCCCGCTGCGCCCGAGGCCCGCCACGCCCATCCTCCTGCCGCCTCCCCTGGTCCAGTAATCGTGCATGCCCGCCTACCTGATCTTCAGTGTCGAGAGCCCGAGGAGGCCGAGGAGGGCCGCGACTATCCAGAAGCGCGTCACGACCTTGGTTTCGGCCCATCCCAGGAGCTCGAAATGGTGGTGGAGGGGTGCCATCCTGAAGAACCGGCGACCGGTCCGCCTGAAGTGGCCCACCTGGATCGTCACGCTCAGCACTTCGGCCACGAACACCCCGCCTACGATGAGCAGGAGGAGTTCGCAGCGGGTGACGATCGCCATGGAGCCGATGGCCCCTCCCAGGGCCAGGGAGCCCGTGTCGCCCATGAAGACGGAGGCCGGCGCGGAGTTGTACCACAGGAACCCGAGGCACGCCCCGGCCGCCGCCCCTGCGAAGACCGCCACCTCCCCCGCCCCGTTGAGGAACGGGAACTGGAGGTACGAGGCGTAGTTCGAATTGCCGAGCAGGTAGGCCATGATCCCGAAGGCCAGGAGCGAGACCAGGCTCACCCCTGTGGCGAGCCCGTCCAGCCCGTCCGTGAGGTTCACGGAATTGGCCGACCCGGCCAGTACGACTGCGACGAACGCGATGTAGAGTACCCCGAGGTCGATCCTGACCTCCTTGAGGAACGGCACGATCGTCTCCGTCGGCAGGATCGTGAAGACGCCGGAGGAGAGGTCGAGGGTCCGGATGCCCGGCAGGATGCTCGAATGGCCTTCGCCCGCGATGGGCGACAGATAGAGCCACAGCCCGATACCCAGGCCCAGGGCGAACTGGCCCAGGAGCTTGTAGCGCCCGATCAGGCCGTTCGGCAGCTTCCGAACTACCTTCAGGTAGTCGTCCAGGAGGCCGATGAGCCCCATCCAGACCGTAGAGGTCAGCACGATCAGCAGATAGGAGTTGTCCAGCCTTCCCCAGAGCAGTACCGGCAGGAGGACGGACAGCAGGATGAGCAGCCCGCCCATGGTGGGCGTGCCTTCCTTCTTCAGATGGGTCTGCGGCCCGTCGGGCCTGACGTGCTGGCCGATCTGCCGCCTGCGGAGAGCACGGATCACCGGCGGCCCGAGCAGGAACGAGATGAGCAGTGCCGTCACCGTGGCGTACGCGGCGCGGAACGAGATGTAGCCGAACAGATTGAAGAGGGAGACATCCCCCCTCAGGGGATACAGGAGCCAGTACAGCATCCCGCCTCCTCCCTCAGCCCCTCGACGACCCTCTCGAGCCCGATCGAGCGGCTGCCCTTCACCAGCAGGCAGACCCCGTCAGGGAGCATCGCCCGGAGACTCTCCAGGGCTTCTGCGGGATCGCCCGCGGGGATGACCTCGATGCCCTTCCATTCGACATCCCGGGAGGCGGACTGCATCGAGGGCCCTACGAGAACGACGAAATCGAGCCCGCACGAGGCCGCCTTCCCGAGAACACGCCTGTGGAGAGCTTCGGAGCCGGATCCGAGTTCGAGCATGTCTCCGAGGACCGCGCCCTTCCTCCCGGTCCGGGCGGAAAGGGCTTCGAGGCACGCCTCCATGGATCCGGGGTTGGCGTTGTAGCTCTCGTCGATGATGGTCACGCACCCGGCCCGTATCTCCGTGCCGCGGCCTTCGATCCCTGCGAAGCCCTCCATCGCTCCCGCAGCCTCGCCGGGATCCGCGCCGAAACCCATGGCGCAGACCAGTGCGGACGCTGCGTCCTCAAGGAGGTGCCGGCCCGCGACGGACAGCCTGATGCTCACTCCCGGGGGTTCGAGGACCGCTTCGGACGGGCCGGTGATCCTGAGCCGGAATTCACCGCAGGGGCCGATCGTGGATATGCGCAGACCACGGGCCTGCGCCCTCTCGGCGAGAACGGGCTCGCCGGCGGGGATGACGCAGAAGCCGCCCCTCCTGGTGGTGTCGAGCAGCTCGGCCTTCGCCCCGGCCAGGGCCTCGTGGCTGCCGAAGAACTCGATGTGCGCCGTACCGACGTTGGTGATCACCGAGGCGTCGGGGGCGGCAGCCTCTCCCAGTTCGCGCAGTTCGCCCGCATGGTTCATGCCCAGCTCCAGCACGAAGGCACCGGCTCCGGGATCGAGATCGAGGATCGAGAGCGGCATGCCTATCCTGTTGTTGAGATTGCCCTTCGACGAGTCGGTCGGGCACAGGGGCGACAGTGCCATGGTCAGGAGTTCCTTCGTAGTGGTCTTGCCGCTCGAGCCGGTGATGGCCGCCACGCGGCACCCGAGGCGGCGCCTGACGGCTCCTCCTGCGGCCAGGAGGGCGTCGGGCACCGACCGCACCCGGATCGTGCCGGGACGCTCCGGGCCCGACGAGACGACCGCGAATCCGCCTCCCGCGAGAACGCCGTCGACGAAGGCATGGCCGTCGGTGCGGCTGCCGGGCATCGCGAAGAAGAGCCTCCCCGGCATGCAGGCGCGCGAATCGATGCAGGCGCCGGCGGCCTCGGCGTCAGGCCCCTCGAGCCTGCCCCCGCAGGATGCGGCGATTTCGGAGAGCAGGAACCTCATCTGCCCCGCCCGCTCCGGAGAGCCCTGCGGGCTTCCTCCCTGTCGTCGAAGTGGTGCCTGACGCCCCCGATGATCTGGTAGTCCTCGTGGCCCTTGCCCGCGATGATCACGACGTCGCCCGTCGAGGCCTCGGCCATCGCGGCCCTTATGGCGGCCCTCCTGTCGGGCTCGCGGATGACCCCTGCCGGGCCGTCCACGCCCTCCATTATCTCCGCGATGATCGCCAGCGGATCCTCGCTCCTCGGGTTGTCGCTGGTGACGATGACGATGTCTGCGAGCTCGGATGCGATGGCCCCCATCCTGGGGCGCTTCGTCCTGTCGCGGTCGCCTCCCGCGCCCAGCACGGCGATCACGCGCCCGGTGGCCATCTCCCTTGCCTGCAGGAGCACTCTCTCCACCGCATCGGGCGTGTGCGCGTAGTCGACCGCGACGAGGAAGTCCTGCCCCTCGTCGACGACCTCCAGCCTGCCGGGCACGCCCGGGAAGCTCTCCAGGGCCTCCGCGCATCTCTCGGGGTCGAACCCCAGAAGCGAACAGGCAGCGGCCGCACCGGCGGCGTTGTAGATGTTGACACGACCTGGGATGCGCAGGGAGAAGTCCGTCCTGGCTCCATCCCTCACCATCCCGAACCTCGACCCGCCCGCGGAGGATTCGACCGCCACGATCGAGAACGTATCGTCCTCGGACGGCCCGAACGTCATGGCTCCCCGTGGGATGGGCGAACCCGGGCTGTATGTGCCCACGAGCGGGAACCCGCCGGGCTTGAGCAGGCCGAATATCCTCTCCTTGGCGGCGAGATACTCCTGCATCGTGCCGTGGAAATCGAGGTGATCCTGGGTGATGTTGGTGAAGAGGGCGACGTCGAACCTCACGTCGTCCACCCTCGAGAGCATCAGGGCGTGGCTCGAGACCTCCATCGCGCAGGCCCCGTCGCCCGCGTCCGCCATCATCCTCATGAGCCTCGCGGTCTCGACGGAACCCGGAGTCGTCTCCTTCGCCCTGCGCTCCACCCCGCCGATGCGGTGGCCGACGGTGCCCAGGATGCCGCACTTCACGCCCTGCCTCTCGAGGATCCATGCCGTCATGTGGGCGGTGGAGGTCTTGCCGTTCGTGCCCGTGATCCCGACCGTCATCATGCGGTCCCACGGAGAGCCGGTGATCGAGGCCGAAAGGGCGCTGAGCAGCCTCCTGTCGTCACCCGAGGGATTCAGGAGGACATGCTCCCCGGAGCCGTCCACCGGCCGTTCGACTACGGCGGCGACCGCACCTCGCGCAAGGGCTTCGGCCACATAGTCGTGGCCGTCGACCCTGAAGCCGCGCACTGCCACGAAGAGGAAGCCGGGACCTGCCTCCCGCGAATCGTCGGTGACGGCCTTCACATCGGTGTCGGACAGGGCATCGGGGATCCGGATGTCAGATCCGGCGAGGAGTTCCGAGAGTTTCACAGTCCCGTCACCAGGCTTCCTCCGTCCATTCCCGCCAGGGCGCCGGATCCCGCGGATCCGCGGGAACCGAGGGCCAGACCCGGCTCGCAGGAGAAGACACCCGACATGATCCCGGAGAAGACCGGGGCAGCCAGTGTGCTGCCGAACCGGTATGCGAAGCCCGGCCTGTCTATGACGACCACCGCGACCAGCTCGGGGCGCTCGGCCGGGATCATGCCGGCGAATGCCGAGAGATAGGCTCCGGGGCCGAATGAAAGCCTCTCCGCCGTGCCAGTCTTCCCCGCGACGGTGACGCCGTCGACCGAAGCCGACATGCCGGTGCCGTACTCGACAGCGCATGCGAGGATCCTCCTGACCTCCTCCGCCGTGTCCTCTGACACCACCCTGCGGGAGGGGAAGGAGGCCCAGTCGCGCCAGACCCCGTCCTCGCAGCTGGCTCTTATCAGCCTGGGCTGGTAGAGGATCCCGCCGTTGGCCACCGCGCTGAAGGCCATGGCGAGCTGGAGGGGGGTGACGCCTACCTCCTGCCCGATCGCCAGGCAGGCGTGGGAGAGCCCCGACCACTGGGAAGGCGGCCTGAGTATCCCGCCCTCCTCGCCGGGGAGCTCGAGCCCGGTTCTGACGCCGAAGCCGAAGGCCCGGCAGTAGCCGTAAAGGAGGGAGTCCGACAGGAGCTGGGCGAGGCGGATCGTGCCCACGTTGCTGGAGTGCGCTATTATGCCCTCCACGCTGAGCACTCCGAAGACGTGGCAGTCGGAAATGGTCCTGTCGGCCACGGGTATCGTGCCGCGGCTGCAGTCGAAGGAGTCGGAGGCGGACACCAGCCCCTCTTCGAGGCATGCCGCCAGCGTGACGAGCTTGAACGTCGATCCGGGCTCGTGGATGCTCGCGACGCAGTTGTTCGAGGCTATCGAGCCGTCGGGGGCGCGCACAGGCCAGCTCCCCATCGCGAGGATGTCTCCGTTCGACGGATCCACCACCAGGGCGGCGCCCCAGCTGCCTCCCGAGAGCTCAACGGCCGCCTGCAGCTCACGCTGGACGATGCACTGGAACCTCGCGTCGATGGTGAGCATGAGATCCGAGCCGTCGACGGGCAGGATGTTGTCGGCACGGGAGTCGGTGACGCTCATGCCGGGATAGGCGCTGCGCTCGACGTAGCGAACGCCCTCGGTGCCGGAGAGGAGCTGGTCGAACTCGGCCTCGAGGCCCTCCAGGCAGCCCTGTCCGGCTCTGCCGAGGATCATCGATGTCAGGTCACCGAGCGGATACGTGCGCAGTTCCACCATGCGCAGGTTCACGCCCGCAGGCAGCCCGGCCGAGATGAACGGGAGTGCCTGCTCGTAGGGTACGTTCCTGGACAGGATCTGGTTTATCCCGGTCCTGTCAGGGACCTGCGCATCCCCTCCCGAGTCCCTCAGCCTCATGCAGAGCGAGTCTATCTCGCACTCGGACCCTTCGGGGACGTTGGGCCAGTAGACTTCGAACGTCACGACGGGAGTGTTCCCCGCGAGAAGGAAGCCGTTCCGGTCGAGTATCCTCCCGCGTCTGGGCTCGAGTGTCTCCCTGTGCGTGTGCTGGGCGTCGGCCAGGCCGGCATAGTGGCCGTGCTCTATGAGCTGTATCCTGACCAGCTTCGAGAAGACCACGCCGAACAGGGCGAGCGTCAGCACCGCCGCGAGGCGGATCCGCGCGGTCCTCCTCTCGCAGGAGAAGTCATCGGAGCTGCGCAACCGCGTCCTCCGGGAGAGAGGGGTCCGCCCCCTCGAGCGCGATCATGTCGAGGGGCACGGGGCCGAGTCCCATGGCGGCACCGAGATCGGAAAGCCTCGATGGTGAGAGAAGGACCGCGGACTCGTTCTGCAGTTCCTCTATCTCGCGTTCCAGCGAGGCGCACTCCGCCGACAGGCTCTGGAGCTGCAGGGTCCTGTGGAGTCTGAGATTGAACAGTACCACCTGGCTCAGGGCGAGCAGGGCCACCAGGGTGACCACCGCGAACACGATGCGCCTTGCGTTCCTCACAGCCTCACCCCTCTGCGAAGTCTGGCCGACCTGGCCCTGGGATTCGTGCGGGCCTCGTCGCGGGACGGTACCTCCCAGGGAGGTGTCGCATGAGCGAAGACGCCCGAGTCCATGAAGAACCTCTTCACCATCCTGTCCTCTATCGAGTGGAAGGTGATGACGGCGGCCAGCCCGCCCTGCCTCACCCAGCCCCCCATGCCGGCGAGCAGGGTGGAGAGGGCTCCGAGTTCGTCATTCACGGCTATGCGCAGGGCCTGGAAGATCCTGGACATGGCCCTGTTGGGATTGCCCCTGAGGGCGCCCCGCACCGCGCGGACGAGGTCGGATGTCGATTCCAGAGGGCGCGAGGCCACTATCGCCCGTGCAATGATCCTGCTCCTGCCCTCTTCGCCGAACCTGAACAGGATGTCGGCGATCTCCCTCTCGGGGAGCCCGTTGAGGATGTCGCCGGCCGGGCGCACGTCCTCCTCGCGCGAGAATCGCATGTCCAGAGGGCCGTCGAGCCTGTGCGAGAAGCCCCTCGAGGGGTCGTCGAGCTGCAGGGACGACAGGCCCAGGTCGAAGAGCGCGGCGTCGGCCATGCCGAATCCCGATTCCGCAACGATCGAGGGCAGGTCGGTGTAGCTGGCGTTCCTCACCAGGAGCCTTCCGGGTTCGGCCGGGAGAGCGCCGGCAGCGTCCGGATCGCGGTCGACCGCTATGAATCTGGCGGAGGGGAAGACCTCCATGAGGTGCCTCAGATGGCCCCCGCCGCCCGCCGTACCGTCGACGATCAGCCCGGGGTCGACAGTGCGCAGGAAGGCTGCCACTTCGGCTGCCATCACGGGCCGGTGCCCTTCGGCGCGCCCCGCTGCACCGATCACCACGGACCCCCTCCGCTCTAGAGCTCTATGTCCAGCCCCTCTGCGACCTCTTCATAGGACACGTCACTCCTGGACATCACCTTGTCGAGCCTGGCCGGATCCCAGAGCTCGATCGAATCCATCTGGCCGAGGAATACGACCGCGGAGCCGATCCCCGCGAGAGCGAGGAGATCGGCCGGTATGCTGATCCGGCCCTGCGCGTCGATCGCGACCGGCCTCAGATGGCTGGTGAACCTCCGGATGAAGAAGCGCTGCTTCTCCTCCTTGCGGTTGAGGCGGCCGAGCCCCTCGCGGAGGAGCTGCCACTTCTCGGGGGAGTAGAGTTCGAGGCAGCCGTCCATACCAAGGTTGAGATAGAGATCATCCCCGGTGATCTGGCGCCTGAAGGCGGCGGGCACGCTGACGCGGCCCTTCTCGTCGAGCATGTGTTCGTGTCTACCCGAGAACTCGGCCATACCCCTCCCGGGGCATATTCTATCCCACTATTCCCCACTGTCAACCCCCGGGATGGGAAATCGTACCACAGCAAGACGGAACCGTGGCGCGGCGGACCGGCGGCCATGCCGCTGACGGCTGCCGTACATGCACTTGCGGGGATGGGACCGGGTGGGTCAGCGGCTTCTGCGGCTGCGCTTCCTGCCTGATCCTTCGGAGTAGTAGTAGTAGTAGTAGCGGTAGGTGTAGTAGCCGTAGGACGTGTACATCCTGAGCGGATCGAAGCCGTTGAGGACGGCTCCCGCGATGAACGACGCCGACCGCGAGAGCTTCGAGAGCGAGGTCTGGAGAACGCGCCTGTTGCCCAGCTTGGCCCCCACGACGAGCAGGGTGCCGTCCACCTCCGGGCTGAGGAGGAGGGCGTCGGTCACCACGGCCATCGGCGGGCTGTCGATGATCAGCATGTCGCAGCGCCCGGAAAGCTCGGAGATGATCTCCTTGATGCGGCGGCTCCCCAGGAGTTCCGAGGGGTTGTGCGGGATGAATCCGCTGGGGAGCAGCGAAAGGTTCTCGACGGGGGTGGGTCTGAGGCAGGCATCGAGCGGGCTGACGCCTGCCGCGGCTTCCGAGAGGCCCGGCTCCCGCTCCAGCCCGAACAGGTTGTGCAGCACGGGACGCCTCAGGTCGGCGTCGACCAGGATGCACCGCTGCCCCGACTGGGCGAAGGTGACGGCCAGGTTCGCCGATGTGGTGGATTTGCCCTCCCTGGGGCCGGCGCTGGTCACCAGCACGCTCCTGACCGGCTTGTCCGCCCTGGCGAACCTGAGACTCGTTCGCAGGTCGCGGTAGGCTTCGCTGATGGGATCGCGCGGGGCGAAGTGGGTGACGAGGGATGGAGAGACGGTGGACCTGCCCGTGCGGGAAGCGAAGGAGCTCCTCGGGAGGTGCGGGATGACCCCGAGGATGGAGACCCCGAGGGCCTCGACCTGCTCCGGGCTCGATATGCTGCTGTCGAGCTGCTGCTTGAGGATGACGACGCCGAGGCCCAGGGCGAGGCCTATCAGCAGGCCCATCATCAGATTCCTCTGCCTAGACGGCCTTATCATCCCCCCGGGGAGGGCCGTGTCGATGATCGTGACGTTCCCGATCTGGCCGGCCTCTGCGATCCTGATCTCCTCATACCGGTTCCTCAGTAGCAGATAGACGTTCTCGCTGACCTGCCTGTTCCGCTCGAGCCTGGCGAGGGTCATCTCGGCCTCGGGGAGCATCTCGAGCTCCGACTCTATGAGCGAGGCCTGGCGTCTGAGCACGGCCTCGCGGGTGGTCTCCGCCCGAAGGCCCGCCTCGACCTCCGTGAGCTGCCCCACGAGGGACTGCACGGCGGCCGAGGGGTTCTCGGGGAAGCGGGCCTGCACGAGGCCCTCCAGGGCGGCGGAGAGCGAGTTCGTCCTGAGTTCGATCTCGGCTTCCACGTCCGAGAGGGCCGGATCGCCCGGCTGAGCCCCGCCTGCCAGCAGCGCCGCCCTCGACGATTCGAGCAGGGCCAGCTCCCCCTGAAGAGAGGAGATGTACTCGTCGTTGACGGAGGATATCTCGTCCGCCATGCCCGATCTGAACTCCTCGAGACTGCCCGCCAGATAGTCCCTCTGCGCCCCGAGCGCGCCGATCTCGGTGCGCGACGCGGCCGCGGCCGATTCGAGAGAGACGAGCCTCGCGACGGTCTCCCTCGCCTGCGTCGAGAGGTCGATGAAGTCGTTGCTCTCCTTGTAGGACCGGAGCGAGTCCTCGTCCATCGAGAGCTGGGCGTCCATGCTGATCATCTGCTGGTCGAGGAACTCGCGGACCTCCCTGTTCTCGCCCCGCGCCTCCTCGAGGTTCCAGCGGTAGTAGGACTGCACGGCCAGGTTGGCCAGGACGGCGGAGGCCTCCGGAGAGCCGCCGACGGCGGACAGCACGAAGAAATCCGTGTCCTTCATCACGCTGACGGAAATGCTGCCTGCCACGAGCCCGACCAGGGATGCCCTGAGGGCCTGGGGAGGCGGCGCGTTCCCGTCGAAGAGGAGTGACACCAGGCTGTCCGAATCCGGCGATCTCAGGATCGAGTCGGCTATGGCCTCGGCCATGCTCCTGCTCCTGATGATCTGGATCTGGTTGTTCTTGGCGGATTCCACCTCGAACCAGAACACGCCCGGGAAGTCGAGAGCCTGCGACATGTTGCTGCTGAAGTCGTAGAGGAACGTGGCCGACGACTGGAACACCGGCCTGGTCTTCATGGTGATGTAGATGCTCGCGATGAGGGACAGGACGACGAAGGTGAGGATGATCCACTTGCCCTGCCGGATCATCCAGATGTACTCCCCTATCCGGAGAGTCTCCCTGTCCTCCTTCGGAGGCTGGATGCTCAGCGGTCCGCCATCAGCCATACCAGGTTCACCGTCACAATGATCTTGTAGGCGATGTCCAGGGCCTCCTTCCACCAGTCGGAGGTGGAGACCGGAACATACACCGTGGTCCCGGGGGTCAGGGCGGGCGCCGGATGCCCCTCTCCCCTCAGGAAGCCGGCAAGGTCGTACTCGACCTCGCCCAGAGAAGTAACGATCCTGACGGCATCGAGATCGGCCTCGGCGGTGGGCCCGCCGGCGGCGGAGACCGCCTCCACGAGATCGGCATCGAACGGGAGCAGGTACGTCCCCGGGTCGAGCACCTCGCCCCATACATGGACGTTCATCTGCACCTCGCCGGTCTCCACGCCGGGCACCACGTATCCGCCCATGCCCTGCGAGAGCAGGGCGGCAAGCATCAGCGGCGGCACGGCGTTCACGGGTCCTACCTCCTGCCGATCCCGCGATACTCGAAGCCGAGCTTCCGGAGCTTCTCGGGATTCCAGACGTTCCGGCCGTCGAACACGACCTTCCGTCTCATGATCGAACCGAGACGGGCGAAGTCGGGTTCCCTGAACTCGAGCCACTCGGTCAGCAGCAGCAGGGCGTCCGCCCCCTCGGCTGCCTCGTAGCCGTTCCTGCAGTACTCGATCGTTCCGCCGAGAATCTCGGATGCGTTCTTCATAGCCTGAGGATCGTAGACCGCCACCGTGGCGCCCCGTTCGAGCAGCCCGCGGATGACGACCGTGGCGGGAGCCTCGCGCATGTCATCGGTGTTGGGCTTGAAAGCGAGCCCCCAGACCGCGGTCCTCAGCCCGGTGAAGGACCTGCCGAAGACGCTCTCCATCTTGGACAGGATGACCTTCTTCTGCTCCTCGTTCACCTCGGTGGCCGCCTCGAGCGACTTCATGCGGAGGCCCTGCTCGCGCGCCGTGGCCATGAGGGCTCTGACATCCTTGGGGAAGCAGGAGCCGCCGAATCCCACGCCCGGGAACAGGAAGCTGGGGCCGATCCTGTGGTCGGAGCCGACGCCCACCCTGACTTCTCCGATGTCGGCGCCCATCACGTCGCAGAGGTTCGCGACCTCGTTCATGAAGGAGATCCTGGCCGCCAGGAGGCTGTTGGCCACGTACTTGGTCATCTCCGCGCTGCGGTTGCTCATCACGATCACAGGGTTGTTGGTCCTGACGAACGGGGAGTAGAGCTCCCTCATGGCCTCCGCGGCCGCCGGATCGGCGGCGCCGATCACGACCCTGTCGGGTTTCAGGAAGTCGTCGATGGCCGTGCCTTCCTTGAGGAACTCGGGGTTGCTCACGATGCTCACGGGATGCTCCGTGTACTTTTCGATCTCGGCCTTCACCAGATCGGCGGTGCCCACCGGCACGGTGCTCTTGTTCACGACGACCCTGGGGCCGTCCATGTTGAGACCGATCTCCCTTGCGACGGCCAGGACGTGCTTCAGGTCGGCCGAGCCGTCCTCGTCAGGGGGCGTTCCAACCGCGATGAAGATGATCCCGCAGCTCCGCACCGCGCCGGCGAGATCGGTGGTGAAGGTCAGGCGGCCCTCCGCCCGATTCCTTCCGACCATCTCCTCGAGCCCGGGCTCGAAGATCGGTATCCCCCCTCCGTTGAGGAGATCGATCTTTGCCTTGTCCCTGTCGACGGAAACGACTTCGTTGCCCGTCTCGGCGAAGCAGGTGGCGGCAACCAGACCGACATAGCCGCTCCCGACCACAGCGATGCGCATCAGTCCTCCAAGTCCTGGCGATCCGGGGCGCCGCCCCGGTCAGGTTCAGTCGCCGCCGGGCCGGGGCCCCGCGGCCTTTCTGAAATCACCGTTCCGCACCGTGTATCCCAGCCCGTCGAAGATGCCGGCCCACTGGACCGCGAGCTTCCTCGACACGCCCAGGAGCTCTCGCATCTCCCCCAGCCGGAACTCCGCCTCCCCGAATCCGCGCACGACGGTTCCGAAGGCCTTCGCCGCCACCGAGGGAGTCGTGACAATACCCTTATCCAGCTCGATGACAAGACCCAGCTCGAAGAGCGAATCGAGCATCCCGGCGTCGGCACGGGACGCGTCGAAGCCATCCAGCCCGGCGGCTTCGATCTCCGAGACGGCCCTGTCGACCTCTGCACGGACCTCCGCGGGCATCTCCGCGGGATGCTCCGCCAGCGCGATCCTGTCTCCTTCGCGCCTCATGGAGCCGTTCTCGAGAAGCCCGGCTACGATCCCCTTCACGAACCACTGGGGGAGGCCGGGGAACACCTTCGAGATGTTCGAGGTCGGCATGCCCCTGCTGGCAGGCCTCCCCGCATGATGGAGCCGCAGCGCATCGAGGACCGTGCGGGCGGCTCCGTCGCAGCTTTCGCGGAGCACCAGCCTTTCACTCGATCCGTCCCTCATGAAGACGGCCATGCCGCCGGACACGAGGGCGTCAGCCTCGGTCCGGGCCTCGGCCGGAGTGCGACCGACCTCGCGGGCGGTCTCGGGAAGCGAGATGCCCTGCGCACGAGCCGCCCTGAGGCGCTCCATCAGGAAGCCCCCGATGTCGCCTTCGGCCAGCATCTCCACGCGCCTGATCCTGTCGTCCCTGTTCCTCTGCCTGACCTTGGCCGTCCCAGACTCGAGGATCGTTCCCCCGCCGATGGTGGTCACCGGGGAGAACCGCCTTATCACGAACCTGTCGCCGGGCATGGAGACCACGGGTTCCTCGAGCTGGAAATGGACGTAGCCGGACGAGCCCGGAGGGAGGTCGGCCCCCTCCATCGGCACGGCCCTGGCCATCACCTCGGCGGTGCCGCAGTGGAACCTGACCCTCTGCCTCATCTGGAGAGGGAATCCGGGAAGGAGTGAGAGTTCGGTGTCGAGCGTGTCGGGAGCGGAGAGCCAGCCTGGCGTGGCGAGGCTGCTTCCCCGCCGGGCCTCCTCGCGCTCGAGGCCCACGAGGTTCAGGGCGACCCTGTCGCCGACAGAGCCTGCCCCCTTCGTCCTGCCCTCGTTCACGCGCATCTCCCTGACCCTGAAGGTCCTGCCGCCCGGGAGGAGCTCCAGCCCGTCCCCGGTGTTGACTGAACCCGAGAGGACGGTCCCGGCAACGACGGTTCCATGTCCCTGGAGGGTGAACACCCTGTCGATCGAGAGTCTGAACCTCTGGTCGGGCACCTCGCGCCGCGAGCCCTCCGCCATTTCGCAGAGCGCCTTCCTGAGATCCTCCATGCCCATCCCGGTGAGGGACGAGACCCGCATGATCCTCGACCCCGCATACGGGCCCTGCGAGAGGAGCTCCTCGGTTTCGGCCTCGGCGAGTTCCTGGATGTCGGAGTCGACGGCATCGCACTTCGTGAGGGCCACGAGACCCCTCCGCACACCCAACAGCCTGAGGATGTCCAGGTGCTCACGGGTCTGGGGCATCACGCCCTCGTCCGCCGCGACCACGAGGAGGAAGAAGTCCACGGTCGCCACGCCGGCGACCATCTGTCTGACGAACTTCTCGTGCCCGGGGACGTCGATGAAAGCCAGCACGCCCCCGCCTGGAAGGGGCATGAAGACGTAGCCCAGCTCGATCGTGATCCCCCGGATCTTCTCCTCTTCGAGCCTGTCCGGGTCGACGCCCGTGAGCCAACGGACCAGGGAGCTCTTCCCGTGGTCGACGTGGCCGGCGGTGCCGGCGACTACCCCCACAGGGCCCCGGCCGCCTCGTCGAGCATGCGGGCGAGCGCCTCGCGCTCGTCCGGGAAGACAGTTCTGAGATCGAGGAGGAGCCTGCCATTCTCGAGCCTGCAGGCAACAGCCGGGCTCCGCCTGCGAAGGATGGCGGCCAGGGCTCCGCAGTCGGGCGAATCGATGACGATCCCGCGCGAGGGGATGGCCGAGTCGGGCAGGGCCCCGCTGCCGACGAAGCTGTCCATCGCGGATTCCGACGCGGAGCATCCCGATGGAAGATGCAGCCTGTCGAGGAGGGCCCTGGAGGCCTCGCCCAGCTTCTCGAGGTCGGCCGAGAGCATCGAGTAGACGGGATGGTGCATGGCGATGTATTCCGGGTCCTCGAGGAAGACCTTGAGAGTTGCCTCGAGGGCCGCGAGTGTGAGCTTGCATACCCGGAGGGCCCGCGCGAGGGGATGCTTCCTCACGATCGACACCAGGTCCCTGCTGCCGGCGATTATCCCCGCCTGCGGGCCCCCGATGAGCTTGTCGCCCGAGCTCGTCACGATGGCGGCGCCCGCTCTGATGCTCATGGGTACGGTGGGCTCCTGGGGAAGGCCGAAAAGCGAGAGATCGACGAGGGAGCCGGCCCCCAGGTCGTCCATGACCGGGATGCCCGATCCGGCTCCGAGTGCGACGAGATCCTCCAGTGCCACCTCCGAGGAGAAGCCCCTGATGCGGTAGTTGGAGGGGTGGACCCGGAGGAGGAGTGCGGTGGCAGGGGTTATCGCGGCCTTGTAGTCGCGGAGATGAGTGCGGTTGGTGCAGCCCACCTCGCGCATCACAGCACCGCTCTGCCTCATTACGTCGGGTATCCTGAAGGACCCGCCTATCTCGACGAGCTGGCCCCTCGACACCACGACCTCGCGGCCCTGGGCGAGGGCGGCCAGCGAGAGGAGGGTCGCCCCCGCGTTGTTGTTCACGACGGTGGCGGCCTCGGCGCCGGTCAGTTCGCAGATCAGGCCTTCGACGTGGGCGTCGCGGTCGCCCCGCGCACCGGCCTCCCAGTCCCACTGCAGGCTGCAGAAGCCCTTCGCGGCCGACTGGAGGGCTTCCACGGCCGCGGGGGGCAGGGCGGCCCGCCCGAATGCGGTGTGGAGCACGATGCCTGTGGCGTTGATCACCGGGCCGAGGCTCGTGCGGGTGAGCGAAAGGGCCTCCTCCACCGCGTCGGCGCGCACGTCCCTCGACTGCTCTGCGCCGTCCCTGATCGCGGCCCTGGCGCGGTCGAGCGAAGTTCTCGCGGCCCGCCTGGCCATTGCGTGGGGGATGCCGGGGACGCTCTGCGAGATGAGTTCGATCAGGTCGTTGACCGCGGGGAGGCTCCTGAGATCCCCGCCCGCCATCCTAGGCCCCTTCCCTGGTGTAGGAGAGGGCTCCGAGCATGCGGATCGCCTTCTTGGGGCACTTCGGGGCGCAGAGTCCGCACCCGACGCACTTGTCGCGGTCGACTGCGTGCTTCGACTTCGGCTCGCCCGAGATGGCGTTCACGGGGCAGACCTTCGCGCAGATCGTACAGCCGATGCACTCGTTGTCGATGAAGGCCCCGGGCCTGGCCGGAGCTCTGTCCACGACAGCCCCGGTCGGGCAAACCGTGGCACACAGCCCGCAGTTGATGCACTTCTCCGGGTCGATCGAGGCCAGGTTGTCGGCCACCGTGATGGCGTCGACCGGGCACGCCTTCTCGCACTTGCCGCAGGCGATGCAGGCCACGGCGCACGCCTTCCGGGCGGTCGGCCCCCTGTCACGGTTGCTGCACGCCACGACCACCTGCCGGTTCTCCGGCCACAGCAGTATCAGCCGCTTGGGGCAGGTCCTGGTGCATTTGCCGCAGCCCGTGCACTTCGCGGCGTCCACGACGGGGACGCCGTTCTCGCCGATGCGGATCGCCCCGAACGGACAGGCCTTCACGCAGTCGCCCATGCCCAGGCATCCGAACCTGCATGACTTTTCCCCGCCCATCACCATGAAGGCGGACGCACACGACCGCGGACCGTCGTAGCCGAACGCGGTTCCGGCCGAGTGGCCTCCGTTGCATCTCACCATGGCGATCCTCTTCACGGAGTCCTGAATCTCGACCCCGAGGGCTCCGGCGAGCGCCGAGACGGTGGCTGGGTTGGCGGCCACGCAGGCGTTCGGCTGGGCCTCGCCGCGGGCGAGGGCGGCAGCGAACCCGCTGCACCCCGGGAATCCGCAGCCTCCGCAGTTGGCGCCCGGCAGGAGGGGTTCGAGCTTTTCCACGAGAGGATCCTTCTTCACCGCGAGCTTTCTCGCGGCTATTGCCAGCCCGATCCCGAGAACGAGGCCGGTGGCTCCGAGCAGGACGGCGGGATAGGCCACGTCGCTGGCGGAAGGGGTCTGCGAGGTCAGCGAGAGAAGGGCGACGATGGACTGGAGCGTCATGTCACACCCCCAGCCCTGCGAAGCCCAGGAAGGCTATCGACATCACGCCTGCGAGGATGAACGTGATCGGCTTGCCCTTCATGGCGTCGGGCGTGTTCGAGAACTCGAGCCTCCCCCGGAGCCCGGCCATGAGGATCAGGGCGAGGGCGAAACCCAGGGCGCCGGCGACCGCGTTCACGATGCCCAGCCCGAGGTTGTAGCCAGCGTCCTTGTTCAGGACCGCCACGCCGAGCACCGCGCAGTTGGTGGTGATGAGCGGGAGGTAGATCCCGAGCGCCCTGTAGAGCGCCGGGCTGAACTTGAGCAGCACCATCTCCACGAACTGCACCAGCGCGGCTATGATGAGGATGAAGACTATCGTGCTCAGGTACTCGAGGTGCAGGGGCACCAGCAGGAGCTGCCACAGGGCGTAGCAGCTCGCGGCCGTCATCGCCATCACGAAGACCACCGCGGCGCCCATGCCCAGGGCCGAGTCGAGCTGCTTCGAGACCCCGAGGAAGGGGCAGATGCCGAGGAAGCGCGACAGCACATAGTTGTTTATCAGGATGCCGCCAATGATCAGGCCCATGACCTGCGCAAAGCTGCTTCCTCCGCCCTGCGAGGCGGCTCCCACCGCCGATGCGAGCAGCAGCGAGTGTGTCATGCCGCGCGCTCCTTCCTGCGGTCGATGACGGCGAAGGCCGCCAGGACGAAGCCCATGAGCACGAAGGCCCCGGGCGGGAGGATGGCTATCAGGATCGGCTGGTTCGCGTAGGCCTGGCCGAGGATGTTGAACCCGTACCAGGAGCCGCTGCCGAGTATCTCGCGGATCGTTGCCATCAGGGCCATCGCGAGCGTGAAGCCTATCCCCATGCCTATGCCGTCGAGCAGGGAGCTGAGGACGGTGTTCTTGTTGGCGAACGCCTCGGCCCTGCCAAGTATGATGCAGTTGACAACTATGAGAGGGATGTAGATCCCGAGCGACTTGTGGAGGGCCGGCGCGTAGGCGGCCATCACCATGTCGACCAGGCTGACGAACGTGGCGATGAAGACGATGTAGCACGGGATGCGGATCTTGTCGGGTATCACGTTGCGGAGAGCCGAGATGGCCACGTTGGACCAGATCAGGACGAACGTGGCCGCCGCCCCCATCCCGACGGCGTTCTCCATCGACGTGCTGAGCGCCAGGAAGGGGCACATGCCGAGAGTGATCCTGAAGATGGGGTTCTCGGTGTAGAACCCGTTGCTGAAGTCCTTCCAGAGGCTCATTCCGCACCTCCGTCACCGAAGAGGCCGGCCTGCCCGAGGGCGGCAACCCCGTCGGCCACCGAGCCCGTGACGGCCCGGCCTGTGACGGTTGCACCCGTCACGGCGCTGATGTCCCCGCCGTCCCTCTCGAGGGCGACCGCGGCGCCGTCCAGGCCCGCGAGCTGCCCCAGCCAGTCGGGCGAGGCGTACCTCGTGCCGAGGCCCGGGGTCTCGGACTGGTAGATGATGGTGCTTCCGGCCACGGTGCCTGCGGTGTCCAGGGCGACCATCGTCTCGACGACGCTGGAATAGCCCTTGCGGTAGGCGGTGAACACGTAGCCGACCCTCTGTCCGCCCGAGAGCACCTCGACGACGGCCAGTTCGCGGCCGGTCTCGGCGTATGGGTTCCCGAGGCCCGGCACGGCGAGGGAATCGAACGAGAGGCTGTCCCCCAGAGAAGCCGAAATGGAGAGCATGGCGTCCGCCTTGGCCTGCTCCCTCTGGGCGGCTATGCGCTCCTCGGTCTGGCCGTTCACGTAGCCGAGGGCGGCCGCGCAGAGCAGGCTCATCGCCATGAGTATGAAGCCCAGCTTGAGCATCTCACGCATGTTTCCGCACCTCCCCGAGCATCCTGGGTCTCGTGAACCTGTCGATGAGCGGTGTGGCGAGGTTCATGAGGAGGATCGAGTACGAGCAGCCCTCGGGATAGCCGCCCCATCTCCGGATGATGATGGTGATGAGGCCGGCGCCGATGCCGAAGATGATCCTGCCCCTGCGGGTCACGGGGCTTGTCACCATGTCGGTGGCCATGAAGAAGCCGCCCAGCACCGCGCCGCCGGTGAGGACGCTGAAGAGGGCGTCGCCCTCGAGGAATCCGGGGCCGCCGAGTATCCAGCCGAACAGGGCGACCGCCCCGAGGTAGGCCAGGGGGATCCTCCATTCCAGCACCTTCCTCACGAACAGGTACAGGGCGCCGAGCAGCAGCAGTACGATGGAAGTCTCGCCGATGCAGCCCCCACGCCTGCCGGTGAGGAGGTTCATGTACGTTCCGGGCGTGGAGAGGTTCTCGCGTACCGCTGCGCCTTCGTGTTCGTCAATGCCGAACGAGTCCTTCCAAGCACGCAGCGGCGTGGCGCCAGTCACCGCGTCGGCTTCCGGGAGGGCCGACACCTGCGCGGCAGGTATGCCGCTGGTGCCGAAGCCCGCAGAGGGGTTCCTCCACTCGAACGGCGCACTCCAGCCTGCAGTCATGAGCACGGGGAAGCTCGCCATCAGGAAGGCGCGGCCCAGGAGCGCCGGGTTTACCAGGTTGCTGCCGAGGCCTCCGAAAGCCTGCTTGCCTACGACGATCGCGAAGACGGAACCCAGCACGGGGAGCCACCAGGGCACACCGGGAGGCACGTTGTAGGCCAGCAGGATGCCGGTGACGATCGCGCTCCCGTCCAGAGCGGCGGAGGTGCTCCTGCCCATGAGTCTCAGGCACACGAACTCGGCCGCAACCGCTGCGGCGACCGAGAGCAGCACGGGGAGCAGCGCCCCCCCGAATCCGAACAGCCACACGGCCCCCGCGAGCGCAGGCAGCAGGGCGATAACCACGTCGTACATCACCCTGCGCGTGGACTGGGGCGAGCCGAAGTGCGGCGACATGGAGAGCTGGAAGGTCCTCGCCTCGGCCATCACGCCTCCTTCGATCTCTTGGAGGCCCGGATCATGTCCTGGGCCCGCTTGATGTAGTGGACGAGGAAGCGGTCGCTGGGGCAGACGAAGCTGCAGGTGCCGCAGGCCATGCAGTTCAGTGCGCCGAGTTCGTCGGCCGCGGCCCACTTCTCGTTCTCGGAGTTCGCTGCGATAAGGCACGGCACAAGCTTCATCGGGCATGCGTCCACGCACTTCGCACACTTGATGCAGGGCCCCTCGGTCAGGCGCCTGGCCTCCTTCGAGGTGAGCGCCACGATGCCGCTGGTTCCCTTCGTCACGGGGACGGCGTCGGTGAACTGGGCGAGCCCCATCATGGGACCGCCGGAGAGCAGCCTGGCGACGTCGTCGCCGTACCCGCCCGCCTCGGCGATGAGCGCCGAGAACGGGGTGCCGGTTGCGGCGTCGAAGTTGCCGGGCTCGCGCACACCGCCGCCCGACACCGTGACGATCCGCCTGAGGGACGGTTCGCCGTCGCGCACCGCCTGGGCAACTGCCGCGGCGGTGCCGACGTTCTGCACGACCACGCCGATGTCGAGCGGGAGGCCCCCCACCGGGACCTCGCGCCCCGTGACGGCCTTGATGAGCTGCTTCTCCGCGCCCTGCGGATACTTCACCCGCAGGACCTCGACCCTGATGCCGGCCTTCCCGAAGGCCTCGATCGCATCGGGCTTGTTGTCCTCGATGCCAACGGCCGGATCGTCGACGCAGAGGGCGCGGGCGAGGATCCTCATGCCGGCGGCCACATCTTCCGTCCTCTCGATCATCAGCCTGTGGTCGGCGGTCAGATAGGGCTCGCACTCGGCTCCGTTCAGGAGGAGAGTGTCGATCTTCTTCCCGGGCGGTGGCGAGAGCTTGACGTAAGTAGGGAAGCTGGCCCCGCCCATTCCGCAGACTCCGGCGAGCTTGATCCTCTCGATCAGCTCGGCGGGCGTGCGGGACTCGAAGTCGGGCCAGGGTTCGAAGGCGGGACCGCCCCCTTCCGACTCGGTGCTTATGACGACGACCGGGCCGGATCGGCGATGCGGCAGGGGGGCCTCCTCGAGCCCGGCCACGGTCCCGTTCACGGGGGAATGGGTGGGCAGGCTGATGAAGCCGTTCTGCGAGCCTATCTCCTGGCCCCTCGTCACCTTGTCGCCCTTCTTGACGACGGGCGTCGACGGAGCCCCGAGATGCTGGCAGAGAGCGACCCTGACGGTCTCAGGCGCCGGGATTCGCTTTACCGCGCGTTTCTCGGCCAGTTCCTTGCACTCGTCCGGGTGCGCGCCTCCCGGGAAAGTCCTCAGTCTGGTCATGACCCTCCTGATCGATCGGTCCTTGGGGAGAAGTGCCCACCGGTATGTCCGGGCAGATTCCGGGGAGCGTAAAACGCAGAGGCATTCATAAGTAAAGTGCCCTGCCGGAGGTAGCCCGCAGGCTCCTAGCGCGACCGCAGGAGGCCGTCCAGCTCCTCGCGGAACTGGGCGACGTCCCTGAACTTGCGGTAGACGCTCGCGAACCTGACATATGCCACTTCGTCGACGGTCTTCAGCAGCTCCATCACGCACTCGCCGATGTGGTCGGAGGTGACCTCGTCGGGGAACTCCTCCGCGACGGCGGCCGTGAGCTTCTCGACTATGTCCTTGACCTGCTTGGCCGAAACCGGCCGCTTCTCGCAGGCCCGCGCTATGCCCTTCTCGAGCTTCGCGGGGTCGAACGGCTCGCGCCTGCCGTCCTTCTTCACCACCGAAGGATAGCTGGTTTCGATGAACTCATAGGTCGTGTAGCGGTAGCCGCAGTCGAGGCATTCCCGGCGCCTGCGAGTGGCCCGGCCCTCCTTGACTATGCGCGAATCGACGACCCTGTCGTCCATGCTCCCGCATCTCGGACACCTCAT
The DNA here is from genome assembly GCA_030373045.1 of Candidatus Fermentibacter sp. Classification (NCBI taxonomy): domain Bacteria; kingdom Pseudomonadati; phylum Candidatus Fermentibacterota; class Candidatus Fermentibacteria; order Candidatus Fermentibacterales; family Candidatus Fermentibacteraceae; genus Candidatus Fermentibacter; species Candidatus Fermentibacter sp. The sequence continues at coordinate 383 of JAUCPW010000014.1, read as the reverse complement.
AGGCTCCCGCCCGCTCCAGGGGTGATGGAAGCATTAGCGTATCCTGTGGAGGAATCCGCGTCAAGAGCGTCGCTTCTTGACTTTGCGGGGTTTTCACCCTAGAATCGGTGCGCTCTGGTGGGAGTAGTTCAGTTGGCAGAGCCCTTGACTGTGGATCAAGTGGTCGCCGGTTCGAGTCCGGTCTCCCACCCCAGGCTTTTGCGCCCCTAGCTCAGCTGGTAGAGCAACGGACTCTTAATCCGTAGGTTCCGGGTTCGATCCCCGGGGGGCGTACCAAGAAGGCGCCCCGGCTCCGGCGAGCCGGGGGGCTTGGCTTATACCCCCGGCCCCGGGGCTTATCCGGTCCGGCCGCGATTTAACAACATGTGGGTTCAGCGCTGGGT
>JAUCPW010000013.1 GCA_030373045.1 Candidatus Fermentibacter sp. | reverse complement strand
TCGACGCCGATGGCATCCGGGGCATCCTGGAGAACGTCGAGGAGACGTTTAAATCAGGGGCGAACTCGACAAGGAAGAAGCTCATCCGCAGCCTGGTGGAGAGAATGACAATGGCCCCGGAGTCCTTGGAGATCGAAATCGTCCTAAGAGCCCCGGAGCCATTGGTGCATCACGTGGTTGCGGGGGCAGGATTCGAACCTGCGACCTTTGGGTTATGAGCCCAACGAGCTACCGGACTGCTCCACCCCGCGATCGTGACGCCGAATATAGGGAAATTCCGCTCGGAGTCAACCGGAGCCGGGCCTCGCACGAGCCTCAGGGCTCGGGGATCCTGCCCTTCTCGAGAGCGTCGGCGAAGTAGTACCAGAAGAAGTAGACCACGTCGCTGTCGTTGAAGCAGTCGATCAGCTCGGCGTGCATGATCGAGTCGATGCGGGCCTCGACCGAAGGGTCCGATGCGCGGGCGGATGCGAGCATCCTGGAGACGGGGCCGCAGTCGCCGGGAGATTCGATGGCGTCGAAGGCGGCGAGCACGGAATCGGGGAGCACGCTGCGGAAGGTGTCGAGCCGCCTCTGCCTGCCTTCGGCCCTGCTCCCGGGGCCGCACCCGGAGAACACGACCAGCGCCCCGATGACCGTGGACAGAACCGCGGCGCGGGCTCCCGTCACAGAATGTAGCCCAGCGAGATCCTGTGGACGGTGCCGAGGTCGGCGAACGGCTTGAAGCAGTAGTCGAGGGCGAAGCGGTCGAAGGAGGTGCCCGCGCCGAAGGCCATCCCGTCCACGAATCCGCCGCCGGCCTCCTCGGAGGCGTCCATGTCCCTGAGGTTGCCGCCGACCCTGAGGCTCAGCATGTCGAGCAGGGCATACTCTACGCCGAGGGCCGCGTTGGGGTCGCCGTTCACGGGATATGTCGCCTCGGCCGATACGAGGATGCCGGGGTCAGCGATGCTGTAGCTGCCTCCGGCGGCGATCTCGGTCGGGACGGGGTCGTTGTCGCGGTAGAAGGCCTTGGTCTGGATGCCGGCGTTCCTTACCACGAGCGCGGCCGTGAGGGGGCTGTCGCCGCCCGGCCTCCAGGTGGCGCCGGCGTCGACGAAGAATGCGTTGCCGCTGTACTCGTCGATGCTCGAGTACACGAACTTGCCCGTTATTCCCGCGTTGATCGACGGGGTGAGGATACGGGCGTACGTGGCGGCCAGAGCCACGCTGCTGGACGAGAACTGCTCGCCCGTTCCCAGAGGGTCCTCCATCGTGGTTCGGTCGAACGAGCCGCCGTAGAAGTAGTTGGCGGAAACGCCTATCGCATCGGCCTCGCCGGGGTTGACCCACCCCGCGAAGCCGCCCTGCATGTCGAGGAAGTAGCCGGTGTAGTGGGTGGTGAGGGCCTGCGAGGCGACCGAGGCCGCCGAGGCCGGGTTCCAGTAGAGGGAGACCGGATCGCCCGTCACGGCGCAGAAGGCCCCGCCCATGGCGGCTGCCCGGGCGCCCACGGGGATCCTGAGGAACGCGAAGCCTGCGGTGTCGGCCGCCGACGCGGCACCCGCCGCCAGGACAGCCGCAGTGAGAACGATGCCTGCCGTCTTCATCTATTGAACCCCCGTTGAATCCTGCTCCGCCGGAACATCATCAGCCGGTTCCGGAAGGTCAACGACCGAAACCGCGTACATCACCACCACGCTGTCGCGGTCGGCATTGTGGATCATGTCGGTGGCGCACACGATCATTCTCCTGACTGTAGCGGCCAGGGGGGCGTCCAGTTCCAGCACCGGGAAGTCGTCGGGGAAGGAGTCGCTCACCGACCAGCCGTTCCCCTCTACCACGAGGGACAGATCGAGCACGTTCTCCCCGCCGATGGCCATGAAGAATCCCCTGTCGGCGAGCGGGTTCATCATCACGTCCAGAGTGCAGGGCTCGAGGATCGAGACTTCGAGCGGGGCCATGAAGATCCCCCCGTAGCCCGTCGAGGCGAGCCGGTCGAGGAACACGAGCGCCTCGGCCCCCAGGTCGGATGAGGCCGCGGCAGGGGCGATCATCGCGGCGAGAAGCAGGGCTCTCATCAGTCCTTCAGGCCTGAGCGGGAGTAGCTCGACACGATCTGCTTCTGGGCCAGCACGAACATGACCAGGAGCGGGATCGTGCAGAAGGTGGAGGCCGCCATGAGCATGGGGAAGTTGCTGGCCTGCTCCTGGTTGAAGTAGGAGAGCCCCACCTGCAGAACCCTCATGTTCTCGGAGTTCGTAACCACGAGGGGCCACATGAAGCTGTTCCAGCTTCCGATGATGTCGAACAGGACGACAGTCACGATGGCCGACCGGGAGAGCGGGAGGGCGACCCGCCACAGGTAGCCGAACCTGCTGCAGCCGTCGAGTACGGCGGCCTCGTAGAGCGACTTGGGCAGCGACCTGAAGTGCTGCCTGAGCAGGAACACGCTGAAGACGTTGGCCGTCCACGGCACGATCAGGGCAGCGAAGGTGTCGATCCAGCCCATCTTCGCGAGGATCACGTACGAAGGGGCGAGGTAGACCGGCTGCGGCACCATCATCGTAGAGAGGAACAGGAGGAAGAGGAAGTTGCGCCCGCGGTACTCCATCGTCGCGAAGGAGTAGGCGGCCAGCGCCGAGGTGATCAGAACACCCAGAACAGTCAGCGAGGTGACGATGAGGGTGTTCACGAGGTACCGCCCGAAGGGCACCTCGTTCCATGCGTCGGCGTAGTTCGAGAAGCCGCCCTGCTCCAGCGACGTGGCGATCATCCAGAGGAATGGGAGCAGCATGACCAGGCCGCCCGCGGCCAGCATCGAGTGCCTGAGGACTGCTCCCGCCGCGGCCCGTGGCGTCATTCGTACACCACCCGCCTGCCCGCGAGCCTCCTCTGGAGGATCGTGAGGCCCAGCAGGACCACGAACAGGAAGACGGAGATCGCGCTGGCGTAGCCTATGTCGAACCTGTCGAAGGCCTTCTGGTACAGGTAGAAGACCAGCAGGTTGGTAGTGCCGAGCGGGCCGCCACCGGGCGGCGGGGTCATCACGTAGACGAGCGCGAACGTCTGGAATGACGTGATCGTGCTCATGATCAGCACGTAGTAGGTCGTGGGCGAGAGCAGCGGCCATGTGACGTGCCTGAAGATCGCCCAGCGGCGGGCTCCGTCCAGCTTCGCCGCCTCGTAGTACTCGCCCGGTATGTTCTCGAGCCCCGCCAGGAACAGCACCGTGTTGTAGCCGATGCTCTTCCAGACACTCACGATCATGAGGGAGACCAGGGCGAGGCTCGGCCCGGCCAGGATGCCCGGCAGGGAGATGCCGAGGGGCGAGAGGAGCATGTCGAACACCCCGCGGGGCTCGCGGAGCCACATCAGCGGGTCCATCCCGAGTGCGGCCAGCACGCCGTTGAGAGGGCCCGCCTCGGGGTTGAACAGCCACGTCCACACGACGGAGACCGCGACTGCACTGGTGACGACGGGCAGGAAGTAGATCGTCCGATAGAAGCCCTTGGCGAACAGCCTCCCCCGCAGCAGCACGGCCAGGAACAGCGGGATCGCGATCCCGAGGGGGACGACGCCCAGCACGAAGAAGACGGTGTTGGACACGCTGCTCCAGAAGCGGGCGTCCGAGAGCATCCTCGCGTAGTTGTCGATCCCCGTGAAGCCGTGGAAGCCGCCGATGTCGTATTCGGTGAGGGACGCGAGGAAGGAGCTGACGATGGGGACGACCCTGAAGACCACGACGACCGCCAGGGCCGGGAGGATGTAGAGATAGGGCGACAGGCCGAAGCGGGATTTCACCAGTGCTCCCTATTCGTCGAGATCGGTGGAGACGGCGATGGACCCGCCGTCCGTCGCGACGATAATAGTCCCCGACATGTCGGTGCGCAAACAGGAGGCGCCCAGTTCCGCATACTTCGCGAGCACGGACAAGTGGGGGTGCCCGAACGGATTGCCGCGCCCGGCGCTCACCGCGGCGAACTGCGGCCGGAGCCTGCGCAGCAGGGGCTCGAACGCCGAAGTGTTGCTGCCGTGATGAGGCGCCACCATGAAGGTGACGGGCCGGGCTCCGGGGGTCAGGTCCACCTCCGACCGCTCCTCGACGTCCCCCGCGAGGAGCGCGGAGAAACGGCCGCACGTCACGCGCATGACCACCGAGCTCTCGTTGCCCTCGGCGACCCCGGCCGCCCCGACGTCCAGCACCGTCAGCACCGCGGAGCCCAGGTCCAGGGTCATCCCCTCTCCCAGCGCCTCGTACCGGGAGGATGACTCCTCCACGGCCCCGAGCAGCGCCTCGTACACGGGCGATACGGACTCCGTGCCGGGGTCGTAGAGGCAGCCGACGGGAATCCGCCGGAAGACCTCGACGAGGCCGCCGATATGATCGTCGTGGGGATGGGTGATGATCACCGCATCCAGGCTGTCGACCCCGAGCAGGAGGAGCCTTGCGACCACGGGGGGCGCGACGGGCCCGCCCTCGTCGGGGCCTCCGTCGACGAGGACGGTCGATCCGCCGCGGCAGGAGAGCAGGATCGCATCCCCCTCCCCCACGTCCAGGACGCTGACTCGGAGAAGCGTATCGGGCAGGCTGTCCACGACGGGCAGCCAGTGCGAAGTGTCCACCGGGAGACAGGCATCACCACCGACGACGAGCATGCCCCGCAGATCCTCGAGGGTCTCGGGGCCGATGCCCGGTACTGCGAGCAGATCCTCGAGCTCGAGGATCGGGCCGCAGGAGTCGCGGAAGGCCACGATGGCGGAAGCCCTCGAGGCGCCGATCCCGGGCAGGTTCTCGAAGTCGCGGAGGGAGGCATCGTTCACGTCTAGAGGTAGCGGGTCGAGGAGTGACGCGAGCGCGGCCGCCATTGACAGCAGGGCGGGGGTCATTACTTTACCAATCGAAAGGAGGTTCCATTACAGATGAGGAACCTGCTGGCTGCCATTCTCTTCATATCGATCGCCTCCGTTTCCGCGGGCGATCTCCGGCTCGAGGACGAGAGCTTCTCCACGATCGCTTACATAAGGGAGGACGGGCGCATAGAGGATGCCTCCTTCTGCACCCTCGGATACATCCGCGACGAATCACGCATCGAGGACGCCTCCTTCAGCACCCTGGGATACATCCGGGACGGCAGGATCGAGGGTCCCGGGTTCAACACCATGTACTACCTCGAAGACGACGGCAGGCTCACGGATTCGTCGTTCAGCCTGGTCCTGTCCATCCAGAGCGACGGCACCGTCGAGGACAGCAGCTTCGGCACCATGCTCTACGCCGACGGCTCCGACGAGAACACGATGGTGAGGATCGCCGCGTACCTGGTCTTCTTCAGCGGGATGATGCCGGACTGACCCGGGATCCCGCGACCCGGCACATGCGTGTCACGCTTGACGCATGCAAACACATGTGTATGTTCGCGCCATGGAACTCACCGAGAGAAAGGCGCTGATCCTCGAGTTCGTCCGCCGCTTCGACGAGCGCAACGGCTATCCCCCCAGCATCCGCGAGATCGCTTCCGCAGTCGGCCTCCGCAGCACCAAGAGCGTGAAGGATCACCTCGACTGGCTGGTCGCGCACGGCTACATCAACAGGTCGGACAGGGCTGCGAGAGCCATCTCGGTCAACCCCGGCGCTGTCCCGGGGGCGCCGGCCCGGGGCAGGCTGCCCGTGATAGGGCAGGTCGCAGCCGGCAGGCCCATCCTCGCACAGGAGAACATCACCGGCTGGGTCGAGCTGCCCGGCTATCCCGCCGAGAACCACTTCTTCCTGAGGGTGAAGGGCGACAGCATGACGGGCGACGGCATCCTCGACGGAGACCTTGTCCTGGTGCGGTCGCAGCCGTTCGTCGCCCAGGGGGAGACGGCGGTCGTGCTCGTCGGCGATGAGGCCACGGTCAAGAGGTTCCGCCGCATATCCGACGTCGAGATCGAGCTCGTCCCCGCCAATCCGGCCTATTCCCCGATGAGGTTCTCCGAAGGCGGCGATCCGGTCAAGGTCCTGGGGAAGGTCGTGGCCGTACTGCGCACCCTCGAAGAGGCTTCGCCGGTTCGGCCTACTTGATCGGCGCCTCGAAGGGGCCGCCGCCGGAAAACCTCGTGGCCGGCTCGCTCCCGTTCCCCTGGAACTGAACCTCTCCCCTGAGCACCGAACCCTCCGCGACGGCAGACACCCAGCAGAAGGCGTACCCCGCCGAGAAGACCAGCGTGTCGCCGGGCGCGGTGACCAGCGCCTCGACCCTGGTGGGAACGGGCAGGCCGTCGGCAAGCGCCACGGGGATGCCGAAACGGAGATTGGTCTGCATGGCCTTCGAAGGCACCGATCCGGTGTACGGCTCGGTGAAGGCGTACACGGTGTAGCTGTCGGTGCCGGCGTCATCCTCGCGCATCGCGGCCAGGAAGAGCGGCCGCATGGTGCCTCCGCCCGTCGTGAACACAAGCGTGTCGGGGAGGGCAGACGACGGGTAGGCCGGGGCCTCCGTCGCCGAGACGCCGGGGAAGCACACCGGGCAGTCGTAGGTCCCTTCGTAGTGCGAGTCGCCCCTGTCGAACGAGAACGAAAGGGCGACGTCCACGATCGAGGTGTCCAGCGGGCTGGCGGAGAGCACCACCGAGCAGTTCACCAGGAGGGACTCCGGGATGAACGTCTTCACACCGCCGAGCTGCATCTCGAGAGACGCCGGAATGGCCGGCCGGCCCGTGAAGAAGTCGCCTCCCGGCCCGGCGGGCAGGAAGAGGGAGAGGCTCGGGAACGCGTCGCCGGGCGGGAGCCCCATGTCGTCGACGGGGACGTCGAGCCCGAAGAGGTCGATCCGAACGAGGGCCGGCATGGCGACCCCGGCCCAGTAGACGGTCCTCGGCGCATTGAGGACCGAGCCCCTCGCGCCGCCGAGCCCGAACTCTATCCCGTCCACGGTGACGGATCCCATGAGATGGGGAGCGCGGGGCTCCCCGCCTCCGCACGCAACGCAGGCCGCCAGCAGGGCGGCGGCAGGGGCGAATCTTCCTCCGTTCATCATCCCGCTCGACCTCCTTCCTTGCGAAGATTGCAGAGGGACGGGCCCGGGGGCAAGCGTTTCTTGACGCGGGCGCGCCGCGCAGAGAGATATCCCGGCATGGGGGACGAACTGAACGTGATAGTCTCGGCTGCGGCGTCGGGTCTCGGCAAGACCCTGCTCTGCTGTGCCATCGCCCGTCGTGCGGCCGATGCCGGGCTCTCTTGCCTCTGCTGCAAGCTCTCGCGCGGGGGTCATGTTCCGGCCGGAGTCCACGAGGGGCCCGGCAGGGAGGGTTCGGACACCTGGAGGTTCATCGGGGCAGGCGCCTCGAGGGCCGTGGTGGCCGGCTACTCCGAGCCCGCCGAACTCCCCGGGCTGATCCGGGGTATCCGGGTGACCGAGGACCTGGCGGTATGGGAAAGCAACTCGGCTGCATCCGTCATCGATGCGGACTGTCTCGTCTACATCCGCTCGTGCGATCCCGGCATCGCACCCAAGGACCCGGAGCTCGCACGGAAGGCGGATCTCCTCCTGGACGGTCCCGTGGATGAATCATCGGCCGCCCTGGCGGCCGGCCGGATGTTCGATCCGGTCGCCTCCCGCCAGGGCCGGAGGCGCCTTCGGGAGGGCCGCGATGCCTGACGGCACGGAAAGCACGAAGACCATGCCGACCCCGGAGGAGGCGCTCGGGATCGTACTCGGGAATCTGCCGCCCCCGTCGGCTGTCGTGAAGGCCGCCTGGGAATCCGCCGGGCACATACTGGCCGGGGACGTCCTCTGCGACATCGACATGCCCCCGTTCGACAGGTCGGCGATGGACGGATACGCCCTCGCCGGGGAGTCGGAATCGTACGAGATCCTCGGCGAGATCCCCGCGGGGGCTTCCGGCGGTGCGGCCCTCTGCCCCGGGCAGGCCGCGCCGATCATGACGGGCGCGCCAGTGCCGGAAGGAGCCGACCGCGTACTCATGCTCGAGGCCTCCAGGGTGGACGGGGGAAGGCTCCGCGCGGACATGATGCCGGCTCCCGCAGAGAACGTCTGCTTCCGCGGCGAGGACATCGCCGCGGGTGCCAGGGTCCTCTCGAGAGGCGACCTCCTCGACTCGAAGGCAGCGGGCCTGGCGGCCATGGCCGGCAGGACGTCGCTTCCGGTATACGGTCGCCCCGCGGCCGCGATCCTCACCACGGGCACCGAGGTGATCCCCCCCGGGCAGAGACCCGGACCCGGCCAGGTCAGGAACGCCAACTCGCCGATGCTCTCCTCCCTCCTTCTCGAATGCGGCCTGCGGCAGGGGCCGGCCGCCCATGTCCCCGACGACCCCGGCAGGACCTCGGAAGCGGCACTCGCACTCCTGGGTTCTGCAGACATCCTCCTGGTGGCCGGGGGGATATCCCTTGGCGCCTACGACCACGTCGCCCCGGCCCTCGAAGCAGCGGGAGTCCGCTTCCTGTTCCGTGAAGTGGCGCAGAAGCCGGGCAAGCCCTTCTCGTTCGGGCTCGCGAACGGAAAACCCGTGTTCTGCCTGCCGGGGAACCCGGTCTCGGTCTTCTGCACGTTCCAGGAGTACGTGGCGCCGGCCGTCAGGCGGATGTCGGGGCACCCCGACTTCAGGAGGAGGCGGTTCGAGGGGGTCTCCAGGTTCACACACCGCCAGAAGCGCGGCCGCACGAACTTCCTCAGGGTGACCGCATGTTCCGACGGTGCGGGCTGGGTGCTCGACATGCCCGCCACGAGCGGCTCGGGCGACCTGATGAGCACCGCCGGCACGAACGCCCTTGCGATCTGCGACGGTGCCCTCGACGGGGTTTCGCCGGGCGACGTCGTCCCATTCAGCTTCAACGCGGGCCGCGAACCCGGGATCTGCTGGACATGAAGGACCCGTTCGGCCGCGAGATAGACTACCTGAGGCTCTCCGTCACCGACAGGTGCAACCTCAGGTGCACCTACTGCATGCCGGCGGGGGGCGTGGAGCTGGTCAGGCACGCCGACCTGCTGGGCTTCGAGGAGATTTCCCGCATCTGCGGCATCCTCACGGGTTCGTGCGGGATCACCAAGATAAGGATCACCGGAGGGGAGCCGCTCCTCAGGAAGGGCCTGCCGGAGCTCGTCGGGATGATCAGGGGGTTCGCGCCGCGCGAGCTGGTGCTGACGACCAACGGCATCCTGCTGCCCCGTCACGCCGACGAACTGGCCTTCGCCGGGCTCCAGAGGGTCAACATCAGCCTCGACTCGCTGAGGGACGGGGTGCTCGCCTCCATCTGCCGCGCCAGGGTGACTGTCGGGATGATCGAGGAGGCCGTGGAGGCCGCCAGGTCATCGGGGCTCGAACCCGTGAGGATCAACGTGGTGCTGATCCCCGGCGTGAACGAGGGAGAGATCGTCGATTTCGTGATCTGGGGGGACGACGTGGGGGCTGAGGTGAGGTTCATCGAGATGATGCCGGGGGCCGGCGGAGGGCCGGGCGCGACCGAGAAGGTGCGGAGGGCCGCCTCCGTGCTCGGGCCGGTCGTCGAGCTGCCCCGGGCGCCCGGGGACATCCAGGCCTCATTCGGGATAGAGGGGACGGGGTACGGGTTCGGCGTGATCGCGCCCCTCTCCGATCCCGGGTTCTGCGGGAAGTGCAGGAGGATCAGGATGACCTCGACGGGCGACCTGGTCTCCTGCCTGGGATCCGGCAGGGCCTTCCCGCTGAGGGATCTCCTGCGGTCGGGCGCCCCGGACCGCGAGATCGCCGAAGCCGTCAGGAGGGCGGTCGAATCCAAGCCGGCGGGGCACTCCGGCTGCGACGGCATAAGGATGTGGAGGACGGGAGGCTGACATGGGCGGGGGCCGCGGCGACGGGCTTACACACATCGACAGGGCCGGCAGGGCGGTCATGGTGGATGTCTCGGAGAAGGCGGCGACCCGGCGCACCGCCTGCGCGTCCGGCAGGATCCGGATGTCGGAGGAAGCGGCCTGCGCGATGGATGACTCCTCGGCGGCCAAGGGCGACGTGCCCGCGGTGGCGCGGGTGGCCGGCATCATGGCGGTGAAGCGCGTGCCGGAGCTCGTCCCGCTGTGCCACTCCACCTCGGTCTCGAGCGTCGGGATCGAGTTCGCCCGTACCGCCGGGGCTCTCGACTGCACCTGCACGGTCACCGGCGTCGACAGGACGGGCTTCGAGATGGAGGCCCTCACGGGGGTGTCGGTGGCGCTGCTGACCGTCTACGACATGCTCAAGGCGATCGACCGGTCCATGATCATCTCCGATATCAGGCTGCTCTCGAAGTCCGGGGGCAGGTCGGGGGAATACAGGGCGCGGGAGCTGGACGGCTGAGCGCGCCCGCCGGAAGTTGCCGGACCGCGCTGCGGTGCGTGCTGTCGGGAGGAGGGCCATGGCCAGGGTCGAGTACATAGGGATCCCCTCTCCGGACGGGCACGTGCCGATGGCTTCCACGAGGCTCGGGGTCGACGTTTCGGGCGAACCCACGCCGGAGCGGGTGGCTATCTTCGACTCCTCGGGGCGGGCTTCCTGGCTGGACGCATCCTCCGGGGTCGCCAGGCTCACATTATTGGCTGCCAGCGATCTGGATGCGCAGAGCATCACCGGGGGGACCCTCCTGGGGATCGGCAGCGCCGTGATCGCGGTCATCGCCGGCGATGCCGGCCATCCCTGGCTGGGTGCAGACGTGATCGAGCCCGGGGAGGTCGACTGCGGGGATGCGGTGACCTTCCAGCGGACGGGTGGCGGGAATGCCGGAGTGCTGACCCTCAGCGACTCCTGCATCCGCGGCGAGAGGGAGGACCTTAGCGGGCCCGCTCTGATCGAAGCTCTGGAGGCCGCGGGATTCCGCGCCGTGCGCTACGCCGTCGAGCCCGACGACCGGGAGGCCATATCCGCGAGACTCGGCTCGTGGTGCGACGACGGCTCCTGCGACCTGATCCTGACCACCGGCGGAACCGGGCTGTCCCCCCGCGACTGCACCCCCGAGGCGACCCTGGACGTTATCGAAAGGCCCGTCCCGGGCATCCCGGAGCTCGTCAGGTCGAAGTCGGCCGAAACCGTCCCCACGGCCTGGCTTTCGCGAGCAGTGGCGGGGATCCGTGGAGGCACGCTGATCGCGAACCTTCCCGGCAGCAGGAAGGGTGCCGTAGAGAGCCTCGGCTTCATGCTGCCGCTGCTGCCGCACGCCCTCGAAGTGGCGGGAGGCAGGGTCAGCCGCTGCGGAGGCTGAGCCCTCTCTTCATCAGATCCACCAGCAGGCCGGGCACTAGATCCGGCGAATCCGCGACCATGTCGGCCAGGAGGAGTTCGGAAGCCTCTCCGAACCCCCAGGTGCAGCCGATGGACGGGATCCTGTTCGCCCTCGCAGCCTCGAAGTCGAGGTACCTGTCCCCGGTCATGACGGTGAAGCACGGCGCCTCGGCCTCGATCAGCGCCCCCAGTGTATCCGCCTTGCTGTCGCGGTCGCCGAGCCCTTCCGCCTGGTCGAGAAGCTCGGCGATGCCCAGGGCTTCCAGCACCATCACGACATAGGCCCTGCCGGCGTTGGAGCAGACCGCGGTTCGCCAGCCCATCGACCTTATCGTCGAGAGCATCCCCGGCACGCCGGGATATACCCTGCCCGACTCGAGAACGGTGCGCTTCTGGATCCTCGCGAGGGCCTCCCGGAACGCCGGCCGCAGGGCCGGGTCGGGCACCAGGGTAGGCATGAGGATGTCGAGGGGCTGGCCGTAGAGCGATTCGATCGAAGCCCCGTCGGGCGGGTCGATGCCCACCTCGGACATGGCCATCGAGAGGGCCGGCGTCAGGGCGGCCGACGAATCGTGCAGAGTCCCGTCCAGATCGAATACCGCGAGCTTCTTCAGCGCATCCTCCGTTCGTCCCCCGACCGGGGTGGCGAGTATATAACCGCGAACGGACGGAGGTGAACCGTGCTCTGGGCCATCTCGGATCTCCACCTGCCGGGTGGGACCGGCAAGAGGATGGATGTCTTCGGGGAGGCCTGGGCGGGGCACGCCTCGAGGATCGAGGAAGCCTGGCGGGCGTCGGTGGGCGCGGATGACGTCGTGCTCGTCCCGGGCGACCTTTCCTGGGCCTCCAGGCCCGCGGACGCCATGCCCGACCTCGCATTCCTCGGATCGCTGCCGGGGCGCAAGTACATCACGCGAGGCAACCACGACTACTGGTGGAAGTCGCTCGCGGGCGTACGGGAGATGCTCCCCGCTGGAATCGGGGCGCTGCTGAACTCCGCGGTCGATGCCGGCGGCTTCGTGCTCTGCGCAGCCAGGGGCTGGACGCTCCCCTCCTCCGAGTTCTTCGTCGAGGAGCGCGACCGCCCCATATTGGAGAAGGAGATTGGAAGGCTCGGGATGGCTGTGGAGTCGGCGCTGGACATCGACGGCGGGCCGCGGGTCGCCATGATGCACTTCCCCCCCACCGAGGACGGCGGGAGGACGGCTTTCACCGACATCCTGGCAGGTGCCGGGATCGATGCCTGCGTCTTCGGCCACCTCCACGGGGAGGTGCGGGCCGATCTCTCGCGCTTCGAACTGGACGGGGTGTATTACGTGATGTGCTCGGCCGACCAGGTGGGATTCGCCCCGGTTCCCGTCGTGCTCGGCGACCGGTATGCGGAGCGGGGGGTCCGGGGATGATCCTGCACGCCGGGAATCTGGGCGTCTCCTTCGGCGAGGACGAGATCTTCTCGGGGCTGAGCTTCTCGATCGAACGCGGCGACAGGACTGCGCTGGTCGGGGTCAACGGCGCGGGCAAGACGACCCTCTTCAGGGTGATGGCGGGATCGCTCGAACCCACGGAGGGCACCCTGGTCGTCGCCCGGGGAGTCAGGGTCGGATATCTGCCCCAGGAGATGTCGGAGTTCCCGACGGGACCGCTGCTCTCGCGGGTGATGTTCCATTCCGACGAGATCAGGAAGGCGCTCTCCCTCCAGCACAGGCTGCACGAGGACCTCTCGGGCGAGCTCGACTCCGAGTCCGAGCAGGCCGTCCTGAAGGACCTCGAGGCCGCTTCAGCCGTCCTCGAGTCGGCGGGCTTCTACGACCTGGAGCACAGGGCCGCGCGGCTGCTCGGAGGGCTGGGGTTCAGGCAGGAGGAGATGGAGAAGCCTCTGGTCGAGTTCTCCGGCGGATGGAGGATGAGGGCCGAGCTGGCCGCCCTGCTGCTGGCCGATCCCGACCTCCTGCTCCTCGACGAGCCCACGAACCATCTGGACCTCGACGCCAGGCTGTGGCTCGAGGAATACCTGAAATCCTTCCCCGGGGCCGTCTGGATGATATCCCACGACCCGGCGTTCCTCGACCGCACCGTGAAGAGGGTGTGCGAGATAGAGTTCGGGCGCCTCGGCTCCTACCGCGGCGGATACACCAGGTACGAGGAGCTCAAGAGCGAGGAGATCCGCGAGCGGGAGAAGCAGGCGGGCCTGCAGGCCGCTCAGCGCGAGAAGTACGAACGCTTCATAAACAAGTTCAGGAGCAATCCCAAGAAGCGAAACCTCGTTCAGAGCAGGATGAAGATGCTCGAGCGCATGGAGGTGATCGAGACCCACAGGAGCCCGTCGAGGATGAGGATACGCTTCCCGGAGGTGCCGCGGGGGCCGCAGAAGGTCCTGGAGCTGAAGGGAGTGTCCAAGAGCTACGAGCGCAGCATCTTCTCGGGCGTAGACCTGGTGGTGGGCAGGGGCGACAGGATAGGGATCGTCGGCAGGAACGGCGAGGGCAAGTCCACCCTGTCCAGAATCATGGCCGGGATCGAGGAGCCCACGTCGGGCACCTCGAGGACGGGGCCGGGGGTGATGCTGGGCTATTACTCCCAGGAGGTCGAGATCGCCCTCGACCGCGAGCTGTCGGTGCTCGACCAGGTGGCGGCGGTCTGCCCCGAGCGCTCGCAGGGGGAGCTGCGCAGCTACCTGGGCATGTTCCTCTTCACGGGCGACGAGGCGTTCAAGAAGACAGCCGTGCTCTCGGGCGGCGAGAAGTCGCGCGTGGCCCTGGCCCGCATCCTCATGACACCGCTCAACCTGCTCATACTCGACGAGCCCACGAACCACCTCGACATCTTCTCGCGCGAGGTGCTCGAGGAGGCGCTGCGGGACTACGCCGGCACCCTCATCCTCGTGAGTCACGACGAGAAGCTGCTCTCTTCGACGGTCGACTCGATCTACGAGGTCGAGAACGGCCGGGTCAGGCCCTTCGCGGGTTCGTTCGCCTGGTACGTCGAGAAGAAGCAGAAGGAGCTCGAGGCGGGGTTCGGCGCCGAGCGGAGGGCAGCGGAGCCGCAGGGCCCGTCCCAGAGGGAGGTCGAGAAGCAGAGGAAGCGCGCCGAGGCGGAGGAGCGCAACCGGCTCTACAAGAAGCGCCTCGAGGTCGAGAAGAGGATGCAGAGGGTGGAGAGGGACCTCATCCCGCTGGAGGAGAAGAAGAAGGAGATCGAGACGGCCCTGTGCGATCCCGGCATCCTCGCGGACGGCAGGAGGGTGGTCGAACTGCAGAAGGAGCACGCCTGGCTGGCGGACCGGGTCAACGGGCTCCAGGTCCGCTGGAACGAGTTCGCCGAGGAGCACGAGAGGCTTTCCCCATCCAACGGAGGTCGCGATGCCTGAGCTGGAGTTCAGGGACGGCAGGTACTACCTGAAGCCGGGCGGGCTCAGGATGAACAGGTACATCATCCTGGCGCCGCTCGTGGCTCTGGTGATCGCGATGGGGGTGTCGCTCTCCGTAGCAGGGGGTTTCGACAAGGGCGGCCCCTTCGAAGATGCCGCGCCGATTGCCATGATCGTCCCGTTTGCATTCATGGCCATCTTCATCGCCATCTCCGTAGCCACCCTCTCGGCGCGGCAGGGGGTCATCGTGATCGATCCACCGGCTTCCACCGTCACCTTCACCCGCACTGCGGCAGGGAGGTATCCCGGGCGCCAGAGCGTGTCCTACTCCGATATTCGCGAGGTCGTCCTGACCGCGAGGAGCGGCGTCTATGAAGGCAGGGGCCCCGGGAAGCTCTTCGTGATACGCCTCATGACCGCAGGGGGTGAGGAGGACCTGATCTCCCTGCCCGCCGAGGCGGAAGCGCGGCGTCTGGCGCAGGAGATATCGGGTCTGGTCGCGAGATCCCTGAGGGACATGACCTGAAGGAGCGGAGCATGAAGAAGCGGACGGTGCTGAAGATCGTGAACCCGCTCCTGGCCCTGGCCTTCCTGGCAGTCGCGGGGGCGGCGATGGGCAGGCGGGCCGGCCTGGTGGACGGAGACCTGTTCAGGCTGGTCCATCCCAACGCCGGCTTCGCATTCATCACCCTCGCGGTGCTCCACCTTATCCTCAACTGGGGATGGGTGAGGACCGCCTTCGTGGGCGGGCGCAGGAGCTAGTCCAGCAGGCCCAGCACTCCGGCCAGGATGTGGACCATCGTGGTCGGGGAGGGGACGACAGCCGTCGAGCCGTGCAGCAGGCGCGCCCTGAGCGCGGCGTTGGCCACCAGCTCGCTCTCGGGGGGGCACAGCGCGGTAGGCCCCAGCAGCCTGGGCAGCATGCCCGCGAGTTCCGCCGCATCGATCCCGCCGCTCCCGATCATCCAGACCCTGATCGAATCCCCCATGGGTTCCACAGTCACCGATGCCGTGCCGGGGATGCCCGGAAGGGCGCTCCTGGCGAGGATCCTCTCGAAAACGCCGGCGAAGACGGCCGTCTCGTCGGCGGTGGCGCCTGTGCATGCGATGTCGGTGCTCGATACTCCGGCTGCCACGGGCATGGAGCTCATGGCGTGGAATACCGGCACTGAAGAGGGTGAAGGCACCGTCATGCGGGCGCGGGCCGGCGGCGGCGGCGCAGCGGAGGTCTTCCAGGGCTCGAAGGCGCCTCCGGAGCCTGATCCCTTGAGCCACAACAGATTGCCGGCCCCCGGCACCGGCGGGAACTCCCTGGCGACGATCGAATCCACCGCACTGAAGAGAGGCGCCCAGATCCTGCCGAATTCCGCGTCCCAGCCGTGCGACATGCCTTCCGTGAACTGCAGCTCGGCCGGCGTGATCCCGGAGGAGCACAGCACCTGGACCGCCACGGAGCTGCCTTCGCCCACCGGCACGATCTCGGTGCCCGACCCCCTCCAGACCCCGTCGTAGCTGCTCGCGGCCGTGGTGTCGACCGTCCAGAGGAAGGTGCTCGTGCTCCAGGGGCCGTTCGAGATCAGCGTGTCGCTCCCGGAAGCCAGCCAGCGGCTTCCGCGCAGCGGGATCGCGGGAGCCGGACCCGGTTCGTCGCAGCGGTGCCATACGATGGCGACGGGTCCCTCCTGGTTCACGGCCTCGAGCTGGAGGAAGCCGGACCAGACGGAGGTGTCGGCGATGACCGCCGAATCGCCCATGGCGGCCATCTCGGAGACGAAGAGGTCGGCGGTCCCGGGAGGGGTGACCGCCAGGTAGGCGCACCAGGCCGTTCTCTGGATCAGGAAGCCCTCGCAGCCGAGCGTCCAGAACCTCTCGCGGAACTCGTCCGTAACTCCCTCCCATGGGCTTGCCGGAGGCATCCCGCCGGGCAGGAAGACGGCGATCGCGTCGAATTCGTCGGAGAGCGGGGGCTGGTGGCAGACGGGGGTTGCCCCCGAGAGGGCCGTCAGGAGAAGGAGACAGGCGGGGATCGATCTCACAGGGTTCCCGCAATCGAGTCGAGGGCTTCAACGTGGGCGTTGGCCGCTTCCGCGGCCTCGCGGGCCTCGCCTATCGCCCCCACCGGCGGGGCCGGCACGGGCGTCGAAGTGAGCGTGTTCTGGGTTTCCACCGCCTGGGCCGCCTCGGCCCCGGGTGTGGTGCCCGTCGCCTGTCCGGCTTCCTCGCCCGACGGTTCCCGGCCGCAGGCCAGGGCGAGACAGGCGGAGAGCGCGAGGAACGCTCCTGCATGTGATCTCATGTCAACCGTCCCGTCTTTCGACCCAGGGTTCGAGGACCCTGGCGAGGACTTCGGGCCCCTCGAACCAGGACAGGGCCAGCCCGTAATTGGTGACCGGCACGCCGGCCTCGGCGAGTCTCCTCACGCGGGCGGCGGCGGCCTGACGGCTAATCATACAGCCTCCGCAGTGCACGGCAACGCTGTAGCGGGAAAGCTCGCGGGGATCGGGGAACTCGCGGCCGAAGGCATGGTCGATCTCGACGCCGGGAACCGCCGCCACGAGCTTGCGGGGGATCTGCGCGGTGCCTATGTCCTCTGCCATCCTGTCGTGGTTGCACGCCTCCGCAATCAGCACGCGGTCGCCCGCGCGGAGGCCGTCCAGGGCCGCGGCCCCCCTGGCGAACAGGTCGAGATCGCCGCCCGCGGTCTGGTTGATCATCATAATCGAGAACGTCGTAAGCGGTATCTCCTTCGGCACCCAGTCCTTCATCAGGTCTATGGCCTGCGAGTCCGTGAGCACGAGCTGGACCCCGCCCGAGCGCCCGAAGGCCGACAGGAAGCTCTCGAACCTGCTTCGCTCGGCGGCGGCGAGCGCCGTATCCGAGCTCCTGCCGAGGCGGAGATCGGTCCTGTAGAGACCCACCGGGACCATCATCCGGAGGAGATACTCCATCGCCATCTCCTGGGGCCTGAGAAGCCTCCCCGACGGGGTCTCCTCGTCCATGGGGATGTGCAGGACCACCGCGCCACGCGGCCTGATGAAGGGCAGGAGCTGCGGAGGGGCATCCCCGGCCGGCCTGGCCCTCGTGACCAGGTCTACCAGCGGGTGGAGCGAAGCCTGGTCGGACAGGTCGGCCATGATCGACGGGACGGCCGTCCTGTCGGGAAGGGCGATCCTGCAGAACTCGACCGCATCCGCCAGGGTCGCCCCCCTCTCCGCAAGGATGCGCTCCGAATCGGCACGGATGTTGAACACGAGAGCGAGCGACCTGCCGTGCCTCCTGGCCGCGTTCCCGATCGACTCCTCGACTTCGGGCGAGCCTTCGAGCAGCACCTGGACGGGGTCGATCACCAGCAGGGCCAGATCGCACTCCTCTAGGGCCGCCCAGGCCTTCGCCCTCTTCTTCGAGCCGAGATCCCCTCCCTCGTCGATGCCGGCTGTGTCGAGGATGCGCGCCGGGCCGACGGAATGGATCTCCATGACGGCGCTCTTCGTGTCGGAGGTGGTGCCGGGCGTGGAATCGACTATCGAGGTGTACTGCTGGGTGAGGAGGTTCATGAGGGTGCTCTTGCCGGCATTGATCCGGCCGAAGATCCCTATCACCAGCCTGTCGACCCTTGGCATCCCGGCTCCTTTCGTGGATCGGGCGGCGCACCATGGAAGGGGACTATACTACTAACAACCCGGAAGAAGGCCCGAGGGACGGCGTTCCGGGGAGTAACAACTTGACCCGCACGCGCTCCGGGCCGATAATCGCTGACTGCGCGGAGAGGTGGCCGAGAGGCTGAAGGCAACCGCCTGCTAAGCGGTTGATGGGCTTAACACCTATCCGAGGGTTCGAATCCCTCCCTCTCCGCCACGATCATTCCTCCCGTCCGGTGTCAGAGGAAAAAATGTCAAGTAATCAGCCTTTTCGTAGAAGTTGCGTATTTTCACATATGATGGTCCAGCGCCTAATAGTCTGCAATTTCGAACAGAGTGCTCGGAGCGAAGGGATACATTGCCTGAGATATCGATTGTTCTAGCTGCTCGTAAGCTCTGTAGTTGATTACTTGACATTTTTTCCTCTGACACCGGACGAGGGGCGGGGATGCAGATAGGATTGAAGGAAGCGGCGGGGCTGCTCGGGGTGCCCGAGCGGACCGTGGAGAAGTGGATCCGTGAGGACTCGCTGCCCGCCGTCCGCGTCGGCGGACAGCTCCGGTTCAACAGGACCGAGATCCTGGAGTGGGCCACTTCCCGGCGCATGACCCTGTCCTCCGTCCTGTTCCCCGACCGCGCCGATGGAGAACGCGCCGGCGGTCTCGAGAGGGCCCTCCGGGCCGGCGGGATCAGATACGGTGTCGCGGGGACCGACAGGCATTCCGTCCTCGAGGCGGCCCTGTCGCTCATGCCCATGCCCGACAGCGCAGACAGGGGCCTCCTCCTGCAGGTGATGGAGGCCCGCGAGGCCATGGGCTCCACGGGCATCGGCGACGGCATAGCCATCCCCCATGTCAGGAACCCCATAGTCCTCGACATCCCCGAACCGATGATCACCCTGTCGTTCCTCGAACGGGAGGTCGAGTTCGGTTCGCTCGACGGCAGGCCGGTGAACACGCTCTTCATGATGATGAGCCCGACCGTGGATTCGCATCTCGCGATCCTATCGCGGCTGGCGTTCGCGCTGAGGCAGCCGGCCTTCATGGAGGCCGTCTCCAGGAGATGCCCTGAAGCAGGGATCCTCTCGCAGGCCGCTGCCGTCGATTCCCTCCTCATCTCCCGCACCCCGTCGCCGAGGCAGGGGTGACGCAGGCATGATCCCGGCCCTCCTCGCCTTGTCGATCCTCACTTTCACGGCATCGGCCCCGGTCCTCGCCATGCTCCGCCGGAACCCGCGGGCCGCGTCCCGGCTGGGTCCGGCGACAGCCGTGGCGGGCTGCGTCCCGGGGATCGTCGCAGCCATCCTGACTCTGGCAGGTGCCGGGCCCGCATCTGCGACCGCCTCGTGGAGCGTCCCTTCAGGCGGCCTGAGCATCGGCATGGACGCGCTCTCCGCGCTCTTCGCCATCCCGGTGCTCATCGTGTCCGCGCTCGCGGCGATCTACAGCAGGGGCTACCTCCGCCATGCAGAATCCGAAGGCAGGAGCACCGCACCGTTCTGGGCGTGGTACGATCTCCTTGCAGGCGGGATGCTGCTCGTAACCGTCGCGAGGAACGCCCTCCTCTTCCTGCTGGGCTGGGAGGTGATGGCGCTCGCGTCGTTCCTCCTGGTGATGTTCGACGCCCACGACCCCCGCGTCAGGCGCGCCGGCTGGATCTACCTCGTTGCCACGCACGTCGGCACGGCCTGCATACTCGCCCTCTTCGCGATCCTCGGACATGCCGGATCGCTCGAGTTCGACAGACTCGCCCTCCCAGCGGCCTTCCCCGCCGGGATCGCCTTCGTGCTGGCATTCGTCGGTTTCGGGACGAAGGCGGGGTTCGTGCCGCTGCACGTCTGGCTCCCCGAGGCCCATCCCGCAGCCCCTTCCGGCGTCTCCGCCGTGATGAGCGGCGTGATGATCAAGACGGGGATCTATGGCCTCCTGCGGTTCCTGATGATCCTTGGCTCGCCTCCCGCGTGGTGGGGATGGGTTCTGCTGACCGCAGGCGTGACATCGGGCGTGGTCGGCGTTCTCTCGGCCCTCGCGCAGCATGACCTGAAGAGGCTCCTGGCCTATCACAGCGTCGAGAACATCGGCATCATCGCCATCGGGCTGGGCCTGGGCCTCCTGGGGATCAGCCTCGGCATCCCCGCGATGGCCTTCCTCGGCTTCGCCGGCGGGCTGCTCCACGTCGTCAACCATGCCGTGTTCAAGAGCCTGCTCTTCATGGGCGCCGGATCGGTGCTCGAGCGCACGGGCACCAGGGACATAGACCACCTGGGCGGCCTCTCGAAGAGGATGCCCGCCACAAGTCTGTGCTTCATGACCGGCAGCATGGCGATCTGCGGCCTGCCGCCCTTCAACGGCTTCCTCAGCGAACTGCTGATCTACCTGGCGGCCTTCGCCGGTCTCTCGGCGACCGCCGCGAGGATACCGGCCGGATCGACGGCCGGCCTGCTGGCGACAGGCGGGCTGGCGCTCATCGGCGGGCTTGCCCTGGCCTGCTTCACCAAGGCTTTCGGAACCGTGTTCCTGGGCGAGCCCCGCACTCCGCACGCTGCAGGAGCGCGG
Source organism: Candidatus Fermentibacter sp. (assembly GCA_030373045.1). Classification (NCBI taxonomy): domain Bacteria; kingdom Pseudomonadati; phylum Candidatus Fermentibacterota; class Candidatus Fermentibacteria; order Candidatus Fermentibacterales; family Candidatus Fermentibacteraceae; genus Candidatus Fermentibacter; species Candidatus Fermentibacter sp. The sequence goes on along the minus strand of JAUCPW010000013.1, from coordinate 13,099 downwards.
GAGGTCGACGCCTCCATGCGGACCCCGATGATCGTCCTTACCGCAGCCTGCCTCTGCATCGGGCTCGCGGGGCCGGCAGCCGCCCCCGTCATCGGCCCGGTCGTGGATTCGGTGCTCGCGGGCTTCGGCTTCGCGGTATCCGCCGGAACGGCGCACGATGCGCTCGGAGCCCTCTCCGCGGCATCGGTCGCCTCCGCTGCAGTCCTGCTGCTGGCCGCTTCCGTCTTCGCCGCGCGTTCGGCCATCCTGAGGAACCGCAGGACCTCGTCCGCGCCGACCTGGGGCTGCGGCTTCACCTCGCCCGCGCCGTCGATGCAGTACACGGCCTCGTCCTTCGCCGATCCCATAGTGGGCCTCTTCGGAGCCATCATCCGCAGGAGGCGCCGTTTCGAGGAGCCGGCGGGGCTCTTCCCGGCCTCGACCGAGTTCTCCACCGACACGCCCGACGTCTACCAGGAAAAGCTGTACAAGCCGGTTTTCTCGGCCTTCGAGAGGGCGTTCTCCGGCTTCAGGGTGATCCAGCACGGCAGGCTCAATCTCTACGTGCTCTACATAGCCGCGGCGCTCTTCGCGCTGCTGTTGTGGAAACTGTGACGGGGCGGGCGGGATGACGATCCACGGCCTTCTTTCGATCATCGCCGGACTCCTGCTGGCTCCGCTCCTGCAGGGAATCGTGAACCGGACCAAGGCTGTCTTCGCGGGAAGGCGCGGAGCGCCCCTGCTCCAGCAGTACCGTGACATCGCGAGGCTCCTGAGGAAGGGCGCGGTGTTCAGCGGCACCACGACCTGGATCTTCCGGCTGGCACCGTCGATCACCCTCGCCTGCGCCCTCGTCGCTCTCGTCGTCCTCGCGCCCGCCCCGGTGGAGCAGGGATGGGGCTTCGCCGGCGACGCCCTCCTGCTTGCCTATGCCCTGGGGCTGGCGCGGTTCCTGACCGTGGCAGCCGCCCTCGATACCGGATCGAGCTTCGAGGGGATGGGCGCGAGCCGGGAGGTCCTCTACTCCGCCCTCGCCGAACCGGCCCTGCTCGTCGGGATCGCAGTCCTCGCCAGGGTGTCGGGCGGGACTTCGCTTGCCTCGATCCTCCAGGGAGCCGGCGTGACGGGATGGGTTTCCGCGGGCACAGCGCTCGCCCTCGTGGGGGTTTCGTTCTTCGTCGTGCTCCTCGCGGAGAATTCGCGCGTACCCTTCGACGATCCGAACACGCACCTCGAGCTGACGATGGTGCACGAGGTCATGGTCCTCGATTCCTCGGGGCCCGATTTCGCGCTCGTGACCTACGGGGCGTCGCTCAAGCTCTGGGTCTTCTCAGTCCTGTTCGCATCCCTCGCGGTTTCGCCGCTGGGTCTCTCCGGGTTCGCCCTCCTGGGTGCCCTCACCGCCGCGGTCCTGTTCACGGGCGTGATCGTGGGCACGGTGGAATCGACCATGGCCAGGTCGAGCCTCGCCCGCGCCCCCCTTCTCCTCGCCGGCGCATGCGCGCTCTCGATCCTGGCATTCATCCTGGCCTCGAGGTTCCTGTCGTGACTGCAATGCTCGACATCGTGCTCGTCGCGCTCATCCTCTCGAACTTCGTCCTGCTGGGCTCGAGCCGCCTCTCGAGCTGCATCCGCACGGCCGCGCTGCAGGGCATCATGGCCGGTCTGCTGCCCCTGGCCACCGCCGGGGCCGGCCTCTCGCTTCGCATCGTCGCCCTCGGCCTGGCTGTAGTCGCCCTCAAGGGCTTCGTCTTCCCCCACCTGCTCAACAGGGCGCTCAGAGAGTCGGCCACGAGCCGCGAGGTCCAGCCGTTCGTCGGATACACTCCGTCGCTGCTGGCCGGCCTGCTGGCGCTCGCCGCCTCCTTCTGGCTCGACGGCAGGCTGGCTCTCCCGACGCATTCCGCATCGTCGATCCTGGTGCCGGTTTCCTTCTCGCTGATGTTCACGGGGATCTTCCTCCTCGTGGCGAGGCGCACCGCGGTCAACCAGGTGCTCGGCTACATCGTGCTGGAGAACGGGATCTACGCGTTCAGCCTGGCCGTTGTCAGGGACATCCCGTTCCTGGTCGAGCTGGGCGTCCTCATGGACATGTTCGTGGCGGTCTTCGTGATGGGGATCGCGATCTACAGGATCAACTCGGAGTTCGACCACATCGACTCCGACAGGCTCTCGACCCTCAAGGGGTGACGGGGTGACTCAGGCCTGGGTCCTCATCCCCGCGATCCTGATCCTGCCGGCCCTGCTCGCGGTCGCGGGCATGCTGTCGCGTTCCGCAAGGGTCGCCCTCGGGATCTGCGCGGCCGGAACGGTCGCCACCGGCGCCCTGATGGCCGCACTCGCCGCCCTCGTGCCGCACGGAGCAGCCGTCACCGTGCCCGGCGGCTGGCTCCGGGTCGACTCCCTCTCGGCCCTGCACCTGGTCGTGATGGCGATCGTCTTCTGCCTGGGAGCCCTGCAGGCCCCCGGCTACTTCAGGCACGGCGTCGCCGACGGATCGTTCGACAGGCGCACCGCCCGCAGGTACGCCGGGCTCTGGTTCGGATCCCTGGCCGCCATGGCGGCGGTCCTTCTCTCCAACAACCTCGGCCTGATGTGGGTGGGCATCGAGGCGACCACACTCCTCACGGCCTTCCTGATCTGCGTCACAACAACCCCGGGCTCCCTCGAGGCGATGTGGAAGTACCTGCTCATGTGCTCGGTCGGCGTGGCGCTCGCCTTCACCGGCACGCTGCTGCTCGCCGCCTCCGCCGGGCGGACGGGCATCCACGGCACCGAAGCCCTCCTGTGGACCAGCCTGGCGGCTTCGGCCCGCGGGCTCGACGTCCAGCTCGTGAAGGCCGGCTTCGTCTTCATCGTGATCGGTTACGGCACCAAGGCGGGTCTGGCGCCCATGCACAACTGGCTGCCCGATGCCCACAGCCAGGCCCCCGCCCCCGTTTCGGCCGTATTCTCCGGGTTCCTGCTCAACGCCGCCCTCTACTGCATCCTGAGGTGCCTGCCCGTCGCCGAGGCCGCCACAGGAGACGCAGGATGGGCCAGGGGGATCCTCGTGGCCGCGGGGCTGGTGTCGATACTCACAGCCGCGGCATTCGTCGTGGTCCAGCGCGACCTCAAGAGGCTCCTCGCCTACTCCAGCCTCGAGCACATCGGGATAGTCACGCTTGGCGCCGGAATCGGAGGCGTCGGCGCCTTCGCCGCGATGTACCACATGGTGCTGCACTCGATCGCGAAGAGCACGGCCTTCACCGGAGCCGGCAGGCTGATCGAGATCTTCGGCGGCAACGACATGAAGCGGATAAGGGGATCCCTCTCCGCGGCCCCCCTCTGGGGGACCTGCCTCCTGGTGTCGCTGCTGGCCCTCGTGGGCACGGCCCCGTTCGGCCTGTTCTTCAGCGAGTTCATGATGCTCAGGGCCGCATTCGACGCGGGATCCTACGCCGTCGGAGCGGCATTCCTCGCCGGGCTCTCCATCGTGTTCATAGGCGTGCTCCGCCACGCGATCCCGATGGCCTGGGCCCCCGGAGAGAAGCCGGCGAACCCGCATGTCCCGGGTATCGTGGAATGGCTGATCGTCGCGCTGCCCCTCGCGGCCCTGCTCCTCTCCGGGCTCTGGATGCCGTCATTCGTGCGCGAGGCCTTCGCCGCCGCCGCCTCCGTGACGGGGGTGCTGCCGTGAAGCAGGGCGCGGCCATCACCAACTGCGGCACCCTCCCGCTTGCCGAGGTCCCGCTCCTCACCCGGGCGGAGTTCGGCAGGTTCGTGGCGGATTCGGTGTCCGGCGGATCGAGGATCTCCGCCATGTTCGCATGCGACGCCCCCGGCGGCCTGACGATGTACGCCGTGCTCGCGGGCGCCTCCACCGGGCAGATCTGCGTCGCATCGACGAAGCCTTCGGGAGGGATGGACTCGATCGTGCCCGAGTGCCCCCAGGCCCATCTCTTCGAGCGCGAAGTCTCCGAGGAGTACGGGATCGAGTTCAGGGGGCACCCCTGGATGAAGCCCGTGCGGTTCATGGAAGGCGGCCCGGCGTCGGCCGCCACATGCGATTTCTTCAGGATCGGGGGCGAGGAGGTGCACGAGGTCGCAGTGGGGCCGGTGCACGCGGGCATCATCGAACCCGGCCACTTCAGGTTCCAGTGCCACGGCGAGACCGTCCACCACCTGGAGATCGCCCTGGGATACCAGCACCGCGGCATCGCGAAGGCCCTCAGGGGCAGGCCCGACAGAAGGAGGACGATGCTGGCGGAAGCCATCGCAGGCGACACCTCGGTGGGCCACGCCACTGCGTACTGCTCGGCCCTCGAGGCGCTCTGCGGCACCGACGTGCCTGCAAGGGCGCAGGTTCTGCGCGGGGTGGCCCTCGAGCTCGAAAGGATGGCCAACCACATCGGCGACCTCGGCGCTCTGGCCGGTGACGTGGCCTTCCTGCCCACCATGTCGTTCTGCGGCAGGATCAGGGGCGACGTGCTCAACATCACCGCGGAGATGTGCGGCAACCGCTTCGGCCGCGGCCTCGTGGCGCCCGGAGGCCTCGTGCGCGACATCGACGGCGATGTCGCCGGAAGGATGTCGGCTTCGCTCTCGAAGGCGGTCTCCGAGGCGGAGGAGGCCGTCAGCCTGCTGTGGGACACCCCCTCGGTCATCGGGAGATTCGAGGGCACAGGCACCGTGACCCGCGCACTCGCATCCGCCATCGGGCTGGTGGGCCCGGCGGCCAGGGCCAGCGGCCTCGAGCTCGACTCGAGGAGGGACTTCCCGGGCGGCATCTACAGGATGTCGCACATACCGCTCTCGGTTTGGGATTCCGGCGACGTGTTCTCGCGCGCCCTCGTGCGCTGGATGGAGTGCCAGAGATCGGCCGCCTTCGTCCGCGAGCAGCTCGCCAGCCTGCCGGGAGGGCCGGTGTCGGCGCCGCCGGCGGACCTCCCGCGAAACAGGATCACGGTCTCCATCACGGAAGGCTGGCGCGGCGAGATCTGCCACGTCCTCCTCTCGGACGACCGCTGCGGGATCCTGGAGTGCAGGACGGTCGATCCGTCGTTCCACAACTGGTTCGGCCTCGCATGCGCCATGCGCGGCGGGCAGATCTCCGACTTCCCGCTCTGCAACAAGAGTTTCAACCTGTCGTACTGCGGGCATGATCTCTAGGGAGGGCGCGGGATGCTGAGGATCATCAGGGCCAGGCTGCGCCAGGGGCACAGGACGACCCGTTACCCGGCCGGACCGCCCCCCTCTCTGCCGGAGCGCTATGCCGGGATGCCGGTCATCGACGGGGCGGAATGCCCTTCCGGCTGCTCCCGCTGCATCGACGCCTGCCCGGCCGGCGCCGTTGCGCGCTGCGGCAGATCGGTCTCGATCGACACCGGCATGTGCGTCTTCTGCGGAGCCTGCGAAACGGCCTGCCCCCGCGGGGCGATAAGCTTCACCCGCGAGCACCGGCTCGCATCGAGGGACCGTGAGGGATTGATCGTGAAGCCCGGCGCCGCGCCGGGCCCCCGCGACATCTTCGACGCGAAGGCCGCCGCGGTCTTCGGCAGGTCGCTCAAGCTCCGCCAGGTGAGTGCCGGCGGCTGCAACGCGTGCGAGGCCGACACGAACGTCCTCGGCACCGTGGGATGGGACCTGGGCAGGTTCGGCATCCAGTTCGTCGCGTCGCCCAGGCACGCCGACGGCCTGCTGGTGACCGGCCCGGTGACGCTGAACATGCGTGAAGCCCTGCTCTCGACATACGATGCCGTGCCCGAACCGAGGATCGTCATCGTCACGGGGGCCTGTGCGATCTCGGGCGGGCTCTTCCGCGGGATGCCAGCGACATCCGGCGGAGCGGAGGGCCTCCTGCCGGTGGACCTCTACATCCCCGGCTGCCCTCCGCATCCCCTCACGATCCTCGACTCGCTCCTGCGCTTCCTGGGGAGGACCGGCCCCGACGGGCGGAAGGCTCCGGGAGGCCGCATCAGGGCCGCAAAACCTGTGGGAGAGCCGGAGTAACCGTCAGCGCGAGCGGCGGATGACCCCGGCCCCGAGCACCATGTCACCGGAGTAGAGAACGAGGTATTGCCCGGGGGCGGCTGCGAAGACAGGGCTGCCGAAGACGGCCTCCACCACCGAGCCTCCCGGGTCCAGGCACCTCACCTCGACCGGCACTTCCGCCCCCGTGCTCCTGGTCTTCCCGGATGCCCCGAACGCGGACGGAGGCGTCTCCCACGCCAGCCAGTTCATCGGCCCGGCTTCGAGCGAAGTGCTCGTCGCCTCGTCCCTGGTTCCGACCGTCACGGTACCCGTCGCCGGATCGGTACGGATCACGTACAGCGGCTCGCGGCGCCCCCCCAGATCGAGCCCGTGCCTCTGCCCCGGCGTCAGCAGCGCATACCCATCGTGCCTCCCGAGCAAGTTCCCGGCGCCGTCGACCAGGTCGCCGGGCCTCGAGGCCTCGGGCCCGAGCAGGGCGGGCAGCCCTCCGGCGCCCGTGAAATCCTGGCTCTCGGCCCTGGCGGCGGTCCGCGACAGCCCCGAGGCGCGCACGAGGGCCACCGCCCGGTCCTTCGTCATGCCCGAGAGCGGGAACAGAGTCCGTGCGAGCATCGGCCTCTCAACCATAGCCAGGAAGTAAGACTGGTCCTTCTTGCGGTCGAGGGCCCGGATCAGGACGGGCTTCCCGTCCCGGGCCGTCCCTGTCCCGGCGTAGTGGCCAGTGGCGAATCCGTCGCAGCCGATCCCGTTCTCCGAAGCCCAGTGCCGGAGTGCGCCGAACTTCACGAGCCGGTTGCATGCCACGCACGGATTGGGGGTGAGGCCGTCGAGGTAGCCCCGCCGGAACGGTTCGAGGACTTCCGCGACGAATGCATCGGTCAGGTCGGCTGTGAAATGCGGGATGCCGAGCGTTTCCGCGGATATGCGGGCTTCGCGGACCGAGGCATCCGAACCGGCGGCGCATGCCGGCAGCACCCTTCCCCCGGCGACCCCGAACGTGACGCCGATGACCTCGTAGCCGCCGTCCAGGAGCATGATCGCGGCCGCCGTCGAGTCGACGCCGCCGCTCATGGCAAGGAGGACCCTTTCCGCCATTGTATTCACATCCCTCCGGTATGTGTATGTTCCTTTCCGTGTGACGATGCAAGGGAGAGAGTCGAGGACATGAAACCCACTGGACCCGTTGATCTTTGCTACTTCTCCGGCACGGGGAACACGGCTCTGGCCGCCGGCAGGATGGCCGTCGAGTTCGGCATCAGGGGGATAGAGACCAACCTCAGGGCGATCGAGGACACGGACCCGGCCACGCTGTACACGTCAGGCACAGTGGGCATCGCCTGCCCGGCCGCTGCCTTCACGACCTATCCGCTGGTATGGCGCTTCGTGCGCAATCTCCGCCCGGGCAACGGCAAGGGGGCCTTCCTCCTGGTGACCATGGGCGGGTCGACCTGGGGGCTGGTTGGTCCCATGCGCGCCCTTATCGAGTCCAGGGGCTACGTGCCCCTCGGGGCCAGGCGCCTCGTAATGCCCTCGAACTTCATGGTGAAGTCCATGAACGAGGGCTTCAACGCCGCCCGGCGCGAGGCCGCCCTCCTGAAGGCCTCCTCCTTCGCCGCCGACCTGTGCGACGAAAGGGCTTCGTGGAGGAGGATCAGGGGTCTGCCGGACTTCGTGGCGAAGCATCTCGGCACCGACAGGCCGTTCGCCTGGATGCGGAAGAGGCTCGCCCTCTCGGCCGACCCCGCGGTGTGCAACAGGTGCGGGCTCTGCGCCGCGAAGTGCCCGTCCAGCAACATCAGGATGAACGATCTGCCCGAGTATGCGGACAGATGCGAACTCTGCATGCGGTGCCAGTCGATCTGCCCCGTAAATGCCATCCGCATCCGCGGCAAGTCCTTCGCCCAGTACAGGGGCAAGGCCGAACCCTGGCGCGCCGACATCGTCCAGCAGTAGAATCATCGTCCTGCAGGCTGCAGGCATGATGTTCCCGTACAACCCCGGAGATATCGACCCTCAGTGGTCCTTCTGCTGGACGGAGCAAGCGGCATGAACGAGAGCAACGACACAGGTCCGGTCACGGGCGGGGACGCCCCCTCGCCGGGACGCGACTTCATCCGTGACATCATAGACGAGCACAACAGGACGGGGCGCTTCGGCGGGCTGGTCCACACCCGCTTCCCGCCCGAGCCCAACGGCTACCTCCACATCGGGCACGCCAAGTCGATCTGCCTCAACTTCGGGATAGCGAAGCAGTACGGCGGCCTCTGCAACCTGCGCTTCGACGACACGAACCCCTCGAAGGAGGAGGTCGAGTACGTCGACTCTATAATGAACGACATCCGGTGGCTCGGATTCGACTGGGAGGACCGCCTCTTCTTCGCGTCGGACTACTTCGACCGCCTGTACGAATTCGCGGAGAGGCTGATCCTGAAGGGCAGCGCCTTCGTCTGCGACCTCCCGGCCGACGAGGTGAGGAACCACCGCGGCACCCTGACCGAGCCCGGCAGGAACAGCCCGTGGCGGGACCGGCCGGTCGACGAGAACCTCGACCTCTTCAGGAGGATGCGGGCGGGCGAGTTCCCCGACGGTTCGCGTACCCTCCGAGCCAGGATCGACATGGCCTCGCCCAACCTCAACATGCGCGACCCCGTGGTCTACCGGATACTGCGTGCCACGCACCACAGGTCGGGCGACAGATGGTGCATCTACCCGATGTACGACTATGCGCACCCCGTCTCCGACTCCCTCGAGGGGATCACCCACTCGATCTGCACCCTGGAGTTCGAGGACCACAGGCCCCTGTACGACTGGTTCCTCGACGAGCTGGGCATCCACCACTCCCGACAGATCGAGTTCGCGAGGCTCAACCTCACGCACACCGTGATGAGCAAGCGCAAGTGCCTCGAACTCGTCAGCGACGGGCTGGTCTCGGGCTGGGACGACCCCAGGATGCCCACACTGGCGGGCATCAGGCGGAGGGGCTATCCCTCTGCCGCCGTGAGGGCCTTCGCCGAGCGCGTGGGAGTTGCCAAGCGCGACAGCACGGTGGACATCGCACTGCTCGAGCACTGCGCCCGCGAGGAGCTCAACCGCACAGCGCCGCGTGCGATGGCGGTGCTGAGGCCCCTGCGCGTCGTGATCGAGAACTACCCTGCGGACAAGGTGGAGGAGTTCGACTACGTCGTGAACCCCGAGGACCCGTCGTCGGGCACCCGGAGGATCCCCTTCTCCCGCGAGATCTTCATCGACAGGGACGACTTCCGCGAGGTGCCCCCGCCGAAGTACCACAGGCTATCGCCGGGCGCCGAGGTCAGGCTGCGCTACGCCTACCTGGTCCGGTGCACGGGGGTCGAGAAGGATCCAACGACCGGTGAGGTCACCGGGCTGCGCTGTACGTACGATCCCGCCACCCGCAGCGGCGACGCGCCCGACGGCAGGAAGGTGAAGGCCACCCTTCACTGGGTCTCCGCTTCTAACTGCACGGAGGCAGAGGTGCGGCTCTACGACCACCTCTTCTCGGCGGAGTACCCTGGAGCTACCGAGGGTGTGAACTGGAAGGACGAGATCAACGCGGCCTCGCTGGAGACAGTCACTGGCGCCATGGTCGAGAGGCATCTCGCCGATGCTCCTGCAGGCACGGGCTGGCAGTTCGAGAGGCTCGGATACTTCTTCAAGGACCCCGTGGACTCGGCACCCGGCAGGCCCGTCTTCAACCGCACCGTCACGCTGAAGGACGCCTGGGCGAAGATCGAGAAGGCCGGAGGCGGGGCATGACGGAGGTCAGGACCCGGATAGCCCCCTCCCCCACGGGCGACCCGCACGTCGGAACCGCCTACCAGGCCCTTTTCGACTACGTCTGGGCGAAGAGGAACGGCGGGAGCTTCGTCCTCCGCATCGAGGACACGGATCAGGAGCGGTCCACCCCCGAATCCGAGCAGGCCATCCTCGACTCCCTCTCCTGGCTCGGCCTGAAGTGGGACGAGGGCCCCGGCGTCGGCGGCCAGTACGGCCCCTACCGCCAGAGCGAGCGGCTCGGCATCTACCGCGAGCATGCCGAGGCCCTGCTCTCGAAGGGGGCGGCCTACCGCTGCTTCTGCACGAAGGAGCGGCTCGACTCGATGCGCGACGCCAGGCGCTCGGGCGCCGGATCTGGCTACGACAGGCTCTGCCGCGACATCCCCGTTTCCGAGTCCGACCGGCGCGCCGAGGCTGGCGAGCCCTTCGTCATCCGCATGAAGGCGCCCCTCGAGGGGGACTGCGTCTTCACCGACCTCCTGCGCGGCGAGATCCGCAAGGCATGGTCCACCGTCGATGACCAGGTGCTGATCAAGGGCGACGGATTCCCGACGTACCATCTCGCCGTGGTCGTGGACGACCACCTCATGCGCATCAGCCACATCATCCGCGGCGAGGAGTGGATCAACTCCGTGCCCAAGCACGTCCACCTCTTCGGCCTCTTCGGCTGGGAGCCGCCGGTGTTCTGCCACCTGCCGCTGCTGCGCAACGCCGACAGGAGCAAGCTCTCGAAGCGCAAGAACCCCACGTCGATCACCTACTTCCGGCAGGCCGGCTTCCTCCCCGAGGCGCTCCTGAACTACCTCGGGATGATGGGCTGGAGCATGCCCGGCGGTGGGGAGAAGTTCTCCGTCGACGACATGATCGCGCAGTTTCGCCTGGAGGACGTCACCCTCGGCGGCCCGGTGTTCGACATAGCCAAGCTGCGCTGGCTGAACGCGCGGTACATCAGGGAGGACCACACTCCCGAGACGCTCTTCCCCAGGCTCGAGAGCTGGGGGCTCAACCGAGAATACCTCCAGAAGGTTACGCGGGTGGCGCACACCAGACTCGAGACCCTGGCGGACTGGGGCCCCCTGACGTCCTTCTTCTTCGCCGACTCCGTCCAGCTGGACGCCGAGGCGCTGCTCCTGAAGGGCCGTACGCCGGAGGAGACGCAGAGGATACTGCAGTTCGCCGTCTGGGAGCTGGAGCGCCTGCGCGGCCTCTCGACCGAAGGCGTCGAGGCGGTGTTCCGTAACCTGTCGGAGAAGACCGGGCTCAAGCTGCGAGACCTCACGCGCCCGTTCTACGTCGCTGTGAGCGGCTCGAAGGCCTCGACCCCGCTCTACGACTCGATGGCCCTGCTGGGCTCTGACATGGTGCGGATGCGCCTCCGCCGCGCCATCGACGCCCTCGGCCAGGTGACCCAGGGAATGCTCGCGGAGTGGGAGCGGGAGTACGCGGAAACCTTCTCGGCGCAGGCTTCCGAAGAGGATCCCCGGGAAGGGTCTTGACGCAAAAGCCCCCTGCGGGCGATAGTACCGGCCTTGCCTGCGGTCCCATCGTCTAGAGGCTAGGACGGGTGGTTCTCAGCCATCAAACCGGGGTTCGATTCCCCGTGGGACCGCCATCTCAGTTTTCGGCCCCTGTAGTAGATCGAGAAGCCCTATCTCACCAGCATCCTTGGGTGTTCCAACTACACCGTTCTTGTCGCAGGCAACCCCACTGGGAAACAGAACGCTGGCCATTGTCTTTTTCCCCGATGGTTCCGAGGCTTTCCAGAGATCGTCTAGGTGTTCCAACGTGACCTGCGCACGAGTGAGCAGATCGTCCATCGGAACCTCGAGCTGCTCCAGTCTGTCAACAGCTTCGAGTGTGCTGTTGATCTCATCCTTCAATTTGGCTGCTAGCCTTCTGAAGTCCTCCTCCTGGATCTTCCCATCGCTGTACTTAAGGACAAGGGCATCCCGTTGCTCCTGGAGCTTCCTTGCCTTCCTCCGCCCAGTCTCCTGATCCGCTACCCTCGAGGCGGAACGATCCGCCCAGCACTCTTTCACGAATTCGAAGAAGAGATCTAGCACGGGCTGATTGGAGGCTATCTGCTCCAGGTTCTTTTCGAAGGACCGATGAGCCCTTTCTAGTGGCAGGCTGAATCCACCCATACTACATCCAAAGCGATGCTTTGACTTCTGTAGAGCATAGTAGCCGTAGCGTTTGTGTTTTCCTTTCGGCTTGCTGGCTGTGAGGACAACACCACAATCACGGCATCGCAGAACGCCCCTCAGTGGGTACTCAGGATTCTCACGCGAGTGTGCCACATGACGGCAGGGGTCCCTCCCCAGCTTCCGCTCGATCTTCTCATGAAGATCCCGACTTATGAGGGGCTCATAGACAGACTGATCGGCGTATCCTTCTTCTTCGTTTATCAAGACCAAACCAGCATAGAGAGGGTTCCCGAGGAGGCGATCGAAGCACTGAGGGCTCATCGGTTCTCCCGAACCTATCATCCTGAAGCCAGACCTGTTCATTCTAGCCAAAACCTCGCCCTGCATCGCCCCAGTGGTTCCGAACTCGGTGAAGGCGTCCCTAAGCAGAGGAGCTCTGTCAGGATCAAGCGCCCATCTTCGCTCGTCATCTCGCCTGCCATCTGGTTTTCTGGCAATCATATAGCTTGTGATAGGCCGGCAAGTTGGAACACCCTTTCTACGTGTCGCCTCCATTCGTTCCTTGGTCTTCTGGCTGAGATCACGGGAGTAGAATTTGTTTATCTGGACATGAATCCCCTCCACCAGCTCGCCCATTGCCGAGTTATCGAGGTTCTCGTGAAGGGAGTGGAGCGTAATTCTCTGCTTGTCTAGAGCTTCCTTGAACTTGATGTGATAGGATGGATTGCGGAAGAGCCTGGAAAGATCCCAGATGTAGACATCGGTAATGCGATCAGGATTGCGTTCTACATAGTTGAGTAACTCGAGAAGCTTCGGGGAGACGTTGTAGGCAGATTCTCCCTCCATCCTTACTACTCGGGCAATTTCAACCTTATCTACAGCACAACGTGCTATCAGTGCGGATTCCTGCTTCTCAAGGCTGTAGCCTTCTGTTGCCTGCCTTGGATCAGGAACCCGCGCGACAATGACAGCTCTACGCTGACCAGGTATCTGTTTGTTGGAGACCTTGCTGCGCTTCTGCTTTCTCATCGCCTTTTCTTTTCTGGTTCCGTATCTCCTGCTCAGCCTGCTCACAGACACGAACGGCGAAGAAATGTAGAATCTCCATCAGATGGCCAAGTTCGTCCTCGGGGAGTGCTATATCGCCTCTTCCCAGGATCTCTCTGCATTGTCGCTGTCTCTTGTACACATCTGACGCTGCCGAC
>JAUCPW010000012.1 GCA_030373045.1 Candidatus Fermentibacter sp. | reverse complement strand
CTCATCGGTTTATAACTAAGTGCCCGCGGGAATCAGGCCCGGACTCCGGGCCTGGCGGCCACGAGGGCCGCCATGGCCGCCATGTCGGAGGGAGCGTACCTCTGGTCCACGGGCAGGGCCAGCAGGGTCTTGCCCAGGTCGTCGACGGCCTCCGGCAGGTCCGGCCAGTAGTAGGGGACGAAGACCCCCTTCGAGATGAGGCTCCTCCTGAAGAAGTTGAAGCTGTCGGCCGTCACGGGGAACGGGAAGCAGAGCGGCACGCCCGGACAAGGCGGGGGGCCGTCGGGCAGGGCCTCCGAGAGAGCCGCGTAGTTGGCCTTCCTGGCCTCGCAGGCGGAGGCGTGGTCGAAGGAATCGAACAGCGAGGAGGCCAGGTCGGACATCCTGTAGGGGCCCAGGGGCATGTCGCGCTCGAGCCTGCGGAAGCTGTCGAGAGCGTCGCCGTGAGGGTATTCCAGCCTTATGCCGTGGCAGGACATCCTCTCGCCGAAAACCGCCTGGTCGACCTTGAGCAGGGGGACGGGCGGCTCCCTGAGCCGGCTGCCCCTCCCGACCACCAGCAGGCCCCCGTCGGGCACCCCGAGGAACTTCCTGGGCGAGTAGACCGCCGCGAACCTTTCGGGGCACGGTGCGTAGAGGGCCTGGGCGTAGTCGAGCAGTATCCTGCACCCGGAGATGTCCATCATCTCCTCGAGCGACTCGATGTCGGGCATGTACACGCCGAAGTAGGACGGCACGATCACGAGGGTGCCCTGCTTCGCGGTGTAGGACAGGTTCATGTAGTCGATCGAGAAGCCCGGGTTCACCTTGAAGGTGCGCCATGAGGCGCCGGCGTTCTCCACGGCCTTGTAGACCACCGGGCAGATGTACCCCGGCATCAGCACGTCCACGATGCCGTTGGCCCTTATCAGCTCGGCGAGGGCGCTGCGGGCGTCGTAGAACCTGCGCCCCTCCGCCAGGTGCAGGGTTGCCGCGCCGGTCCGCCCCTGCGCGGCGGGGAGATCGAGGGGGAAGAAGCCCCCGTACGTCCTGCCCGATTTCAGGTCTTCAGGCATGCCCGCCCTCCTTCAGTTTCGCCCGTATCTCGCCGGCCTTCGTCCCGGCGAGGCGCACCGTGTCGCCTATCCACCGGACCGCCTCCGGCAGCACGGATTCTCCGTTCGGAAGAGAGAGGACCATACCGGAGAGCCGGTCCGTCACGGGCAGCGACCTGCCCGACTCCTCGAAGCTCCTCCGGTATGGCTCCATCCTGTGGCAACCGGGATGGAAATATCTGCGGGCCAGCACGTTCTCGGCCTCGAGCACCCTTACCAGCTGGTCGCGCGAGAGGCCGTAGGCCTCCTCGTCCACCAGGGCGATGACGTACTGCCAGTTGTGCATGTCGAGAGCCGGCGACGGCTGCGCGAGCCGCACGCCCGGGATGCCTGCCAGCGCCTCGCCGTAGACGGCATGGTTGGCGGCGTTGATCTCCCTGATCTGCTCGACCTGTTCGAGCATCGCCAGCCCCATCGCGGCGCAGACTTCGGTCATCTTGCCGTTGGTCCCCACGTAGTCGACCCTGTCCTTCTCCCTCCCCGCGAAGCCGAAGTTCATCATCAGCCTCACCCGCTCGGCGGTGTCGTCGTCGTCGGTGGCAATGGCGCCGCCTTCGAAGGTGCTGAAGAACTTCGTGGCATGGAAGCTGAGGATGGACATGGCCCCCATCCGGCACACCGAGGCGCCCCCCGCCTCGCTCATGAAGGCGTGGGCGGCATCGTAGACCACGGGCAGGCCGTGCCTCGCGGCCGTTGCCGAGATGGCGGCATCGTCGCAGGGGTTCCCGTAGACATGCACTCCCACGATGCCGGTCGTCCGCGGGGTGACAAGGGCGTCGATGCCGGAGGGATCGATGGTGAAGTCCGACTCGCGGATGTCGCAGAAGACCGGAGTGATCCTCTGCCACTCGAGTGCATGAGCCGTGGCGACGAATGTGAACGAGGGGACGATCACCTCGCCCTCGAAACCCATGGCCCGGTATGCCAGCTCGAGAGCCACGGTGCCGTTGCAGAGGGGGATGCAGTGCTTGACGCCGAGCTTCTCCTGGAGCCTCGACTGGAGCACTTTTACGAGAGGGCCGTAGTTGGTGAACCAGCGGTTCTCGAACATGCAGTCGAGGAGCTCTCCGAAGCGCTTCCTGTCGGGCAGGTTGGGGCGCCCCACATGGAGGGGCTCGCCGAAGAGCGGCCTCCCACCGAGCAACGCAAGAGTCCGCCCCAAGCTCCACCGTCCCTGCAGAAAGCCTGCTGTCGGGATGCGACATGTGCACCCCGTCTCGAAGGAATACGCAATCGCGGCCCATGCGACAACTCCGCGGGGGGCGGAGCCTCCCGCCAGGACCCCGTCACCCCGGGACGAATCCCGCGGAGCCCTGCCCGGGACATCTACGGGCCGCAGCGAAGGGGTATGCCGCGCAGGCGAGGATGGCCATGGCCCAGTAGAAGGTGACGCCGTATCTCGTAGTCGCCAGGGGTCCGTAGACGGCGGCCGAGAAGACCGCCCACCCGAGGAAGAGTCCGATGAGCGGCCAGGTCCGCGACCGGATCGCGGGAACCAGCAGCGCGGTGCAGGCGCCGGCGGCCATCGCCAGATAGAGAAGGGCGAGCGCCGCCTTCCATGCCGTCAGGGCCGGATCGCGCTCCTCCATCCCCGACGCCCGCAGGATCTTGTGCGCGTAGCCCAGGGAGAAGAACTTGGGCCAGGACGTCAGGTGCGGCACAAGCACCTCTACGGGATGCGCCAGCACGATCTCCCGGGTGCGTACCCTGTAGATGCTGTCCCTGGCTCCCGGATCGATCTCACCCCCGGCCATCGCGAGCGAGTCGAGAGGCGCCGTGAACCGTCCGCTCCAGACCGACTGAACGTCGGTGACGCCGGCCAGGACCGCCGCCCTCCCCAGGGGTTCGAAGGCATCCTGGGCGGAGAATGCATCGAGGCCGAAGGAGCGGCGGTTGAACTCCCTCCAGGACAGCGGGAGAACGGAAAAGACCGCGAGCATCACGGCCAGTGCCGGGAGCCTGACGGCAGGGCGCCTGGCCTTCTCGAAGGCGATGAGCGCGATGTAGACGGAAGGCGACATCAGGAGCACCTGCTTCGTGACCGCGCCGATCGAGAGCGTCAGGCCAAGGGCGCCCCAGAGAGCTGTATAGGTTCTCGTGGAGCGTGTCCGCAGCGCCAGTGTCCAGAGGTAGCCCGACAGGACGACTGCGAGCAGGGCGAACGTGTCCGGCATGATCCGGGTCGACAGGACGACGTGCTGCGGCAGCAGCATGGCGGCGGCGCCCGCCGCCGGGGCGGCCCCGGGACAGGACGGCCTGGTGATCAGATAGCAGAGTATCCCGATGGCGAGCCCGGCGGCCTGCTGGATCAGCAGCGCGGCCAGCCAGGGATGCCCGTCGCTCCATGTGACGGCGAGGAACGCCGGATAGAGCGGCATCCGCATCGCGGCGGACCCCTGGCGCCCGTCGAGGAGTTCCCTCGCGTAGTCGACGTACTGGTACGAGTCGTCCTCCATGGGCCAGGACCGCACGCTGGCCGTCGTGGCCGGGATGCCGACGACGATGACGAGTGCGGTGCGCAGGAGGGCTATGGCCGCGAGGAGGGCCATCGCGGGCGCGACACCGGGCGCTCCGCCTAGGGACCGCCGGGCTCCGGCGCTCCAGGGGCTCTCAGAGACAGGGCTGGTTGTCAGGGCTTCTCCTTCCTCCCTGGATTATTATCGTCCGGAACGCGGCGGGCACCCTGGCAGGAGCCCCCCGCAAGGAAGGGGTCATATGCTCGTATCTGCTTTCGTGCTTTCCATCATGGCGGGCGGGGTCCAGCCAGCCTGGATCTCGCTGCCCGGGTCGAACGGGCCGGTCGTCGTTTCGCCTGTGCGGATAGAGCTGGGCGAAGGTCCGGAGGGCGCCGCCCTCACTCTTCCCGTGCTGCTGGGCGATGCGGGTGACTCCGCGGTCGACGCCATCAACGAGGCGCTCTCGTGGGAGTCGATGACCGGCGAGCCGCTGGAGGAGACCATCTCTACCTACCGCGAGATAGAGCGCGGCTTCGTCGGCGCCTCCTTCACCGTGAACTACAACGAAGGCGGGATACTCGACATCACGGTTACCACGGACTTCTACGGGGCGTACCCGTCCACGGAGGATCACCTCTTCCGGTTCGAAACGTCGACCGGCGAAAGGCTCGCGATGCGAGACCTGCTGGATGACAGCAGGGAAGCCGAGCTGGCCGGCATCCTCGACGGCATGCTGCAGGAGAACATCGAAGCCGCCAGGGGGATCTACTGCGACGGAGATGACGACTCCGGAATGTACGACGGCTACTCCTTCGGGGTCGAGGATCTCGACCGCGCGACGATCGTGGGGGACGGCGTCCAGTTCCGCTACGACTTCGGCTTCCCGCACGTGGCCCTGGCCGCCGAGCCCGAGGGGGACCTGTTCCTCATGAGTCAGGAGATGGAACCCTTCCTCGCCGTCAGGTAGCGGCTCGCAAGGCGGCCGCCGGGTCGAGATCCCAGAAGTGCTCGACCTCCATGTCGTCGGGGATGTCGAGCCCGTGGTCGCCCCTGCCCGACCCGGCATCGAGGTGCGCTCCGTGGTCGGGAGCGAACACCGAGACCCGCGGGTGCCCGGCCCAGTGTTCCCGCACCGCCTCCGAAAGCAGTCCGAAGGCCCGCACATGGCCCTCGAGAGCCGGCAGGGCCTCCGGGCCGAACGGGTCGGCGCGGTGCAGCAGGTCGTCGTAGTCCTGCTGATACACGACGACCAGGTCGTGCCCGTCACGGCGTATCAGCTCGAGAGCCGAGTCG
This sequence comes from Candidatus Fermentibacter sp., assembly GCA_030373045.1. Lineage (NCBI taxonomy): Bacteria > Pseudomonadati > Candidatus Fermentibacterota > Candidatus Fermentibacteria > Candidatus Fermentibacterales > Candidatus Fermentibacteraceae > Candidatus Fermentibacter > Candidatus Fermentibacter sp. The sequence goes on along the minus strand of JAUCPW010000012.1, from coordinate 32,527 downwards.
AGCACCGATCCGTCGTCGGGCTCCGGGCGATAGTCTACGTCCCTCCCCCTGAAGATCATGTCGATGCTCGAATCCTCCACCGCGACGATGGCTGCTCTTCCTCCGCCGCGGATCACGGCGTAGAACAGGGTGTCGCACGCGAGCACCGGCTTCTCGTATCTGCGTATGCCGTGCACCCCCGGCCCGGCTCCCGTGAACATCCCGGCGAAGCACACCGGCGTCTTGGGGGGGAATGCGGCCCTCATCGGGAATGAATACGGCGCATTCGCGAGGATGGAGTCCCTCAGCCCGGGGAACCTCCGGGTCTGGACGCGCCCGATCGCGTCCGGCGCGTAGACCAGCGCCCTCCGGACTCTGCCTCGCAGCGAGGGGCCGGCGGCGGTGAGGATCTCCTCCGACGCAGGGCATTCCGAGTCGCGCGGGGCCCCGAACCCCATCAGGGCCGCCAGGGTCGGCGCGAGGTAGCCCGCGCTCAGCTCCCCAGCAGCCGTATCTCCTCCTCGTACATCGACCTCTCGCGGAGCCTGATCGAGATCCTCCCGCCGGCCTGCAGGGCCCGCGGGGTGAGCAGGGAGGGGTTCCATTCCCTGATCCGCTGCGAATCGACGCGCCCTTCTGCGAAGTGCAGCCTGGCGATCCTCCTCGCGTACCAGAGCGCCGAAAGCCTGTCGAACTGGTCGCTGAGGGCGAGTATGGAGGACTCCCGCGAGAGCGACGGCCCCGACCGCTCGTCGATCTCCTTCAGGAATCGAGTCAGGATGCGTGCGTAGAATCCGTCCAGCGACATGAAGAGGTCTACCCATCCCGATGCGTCGGAGTCGCAGGCCATCGTGGAGCCGGCAAGGAAGGAGCAGAACCCGTCGAAGACCCCGGCCCAGAGGAAGTATGGGTCGGGCTGGGACAGGCTTTCGGATACCAGCCCCGGGCCGGCCTCGAAGGAGGACACGGCCTCCTCGATCCGCCGGGACACCGGCGAGGGATGGTCGAAGTGCGATCTGGCCGCGCTCCGCGACACCACCTGTCCGGCGGCGCGGTAGAACAGCCCCGACCTGACGGGATAATCCTCGATGTCGTACCAGAAGATCTGGCGGGCACCCAGGCCGTTCCTGCCCTCGTAGTTCGACAGTTCCAGGTCGAATCCACCGCCCGCACCCCTGAAGGTCCATCTGAAGAACGGCCCCGTGCCGTCGAACTCGATCGACGTCACTTCCCGGTACAGGGTCGTGACAGCCTTCTTCGTCTTCTTCAGTCCCTTGTCGCACTTGAACGAGACATGCCCCTCGGGTGTCAGCACCTCGCCCTTCGTTCCGAACAGGCCGGAATCCAGCGTGACGAACGCTCCGGGAGCGAGGGCTGCAGGAAGTCCGAGCATAGTCGAGACTGCGTCCAGCCGTTCCCAGGACAACGCATCCATCGCATCCGCAGTACCGGCATCTATCCTCATATGGCCCTCCCGGGATGGAATCGGATCCTTCGGACGATGTATTCTACAGGCAGCAGGTCATCGGGAGGAGGAACATGATGTTTTCAGCAGCGGCTGCCGTTTCGGTCGCGATCTCCGCTTCCACGATCGGACCGTACCTGTACGTCGACCTGCAGGACGGTTTCGAAGGCTTCCGGACATACGTCTATCTGGAGGATTCCCTGGTCTACCGGGGCGCTCCGGAAACCGATCCGCTCACAGGTCTGGCCTCGGGTCTCGAGCTCATGGGAAGGAGTTCCGTGGTCGAGATACGGGTCAGAGTGCCGGAGATCCGTGTCGATTCGACCTTCTCCGTGGACATACAGGCCGGGGAGTTCCTCGGGATCGGAATCACCGGGGACAGGGAGCTGGTCCGGCGGCTCTCCCTCGTGCACTCGGGAGTTCCCTTCGGTTACGACTGAGCAGGAACCGCAGATATCCCCGGCCCGAGGGGTGGAGCCGGATCCGGAACCCGGTTTTGTACTGCGACCCGGTCCACCCCGGTGCGTGAGGGCGGCCCCGCCTAGAACATCGAATCGCGCACCAGGGTCGCGATCACCTCGGAATCGGGCTTCACCTTCACGGAATAGAACGTGTTGATCCATCTGCGGACGATGCGCACCTCCGGCGCGAGATCGCGCGTCTCCTCGGAGCCCGGGAAGATCCACAGCGTGCGCTTCTCGGTGATCTTCCCGGAGAGCTGCCCGCCGGCCCGGGCCGGCTCGAACCGCACCGTCCACTCCGACGGGACGGCTGTGAAGGTGCTGGAGTAGATGGTAGTCCAGACTCCAGCGGGACACGTCTTCTTCCTGCCTCGCGTCACCTGTTCCTCCCTGTTCAGACCAGTTCTGCGGAAACCAGCGAGATCGACGTACCGCCCGTGGACGTCGTCAGCACGAGCCCCGTGCCGGGGGCGTAGTAGTACTGCGTGAAGAAGTTGAGGGGCATCACGTTCCCGTTGAACACCATCTTGCTCTCCGCCTCGATGAACATGACGTCGTCGAACTTCCTGCCGTTCACCTCGACTGACTTGCCCTTCTCCTTCACGGTCATCGTAACGATGCTCTCTATCGTGTTGGCTGTGAACTTCACGTCCCAGGTGTCGCCCGCAGAGAGGTCGTCCCTGAGCAGAACCTGGAAGTTCCCCTTCTCGAAGCTGTCCGTGAGGTAGGAGGAGCCTTCCTTCCTCATGTACTGGTCGGTGCCGAGCACCGAGTTCACCATCGTGAACCTGCCGGGCGCGGACCGGTCCTCGGCCGTGACCCTGTTGGTGAACTCGCTGCCGTCGGCCTGCCGGTACTTCCATGCATTCCCTACCGCGAGCGGATAGTAGACTGCCATCTTCCCTCCCTGCGCCACCGGCAGCGTCCCGGACCGGCCGGCTGCGCCTCCTGCGTTGTACCGGATCCGCATCCTCCCCATTCCCCCGGGGGAGGCAATGGATACTACCGCACATGCTCCGGCAACGGAAGAGACCGAAGCCTGCTCCCGGCTTGCACTCTGCATGCCCGGGTCTGCAGCTGGGGGACGGCCGCGCCCTGGCCTTTCGAAGGAGTCACTGATGCGGGACGGGGCGGGTCAGCCACGCGGTTTTCGACACCGGCGGGAATCTGCAGCGATCCTGGCAGGTATCTTGCTCCATATGGTTTCGGACCATCTCGGAACACCGGAGGTTTCGATGGAGCTGAAGGACTGGAACGGCAGGGCGGTGGAGGCTGAACGCAGCAGATCCGGATTCACGGCGGTCCACGACTTCTCGGACAATCTGGTGGCGTCTCCCCGCGGCGGAGCCCTGCCGGCGGCCATGGCGGGAAGGCTCAGGGCTTCCGGTTCGCCTCCGGACTTCGACGAAGAGAGCATGAAGAGGCTTTCGGTGCGGCTGGGCTTCTACTGCGACATGCAGTCGCTCGACCATGTCGACCCCCTGACCTGGTCGGTGTTCGGCAGCCTGGCATCCGCCGACGCTTCCGCGAAGTCCGCCTGGACATCGGAGCTGTACTCGAGGCTCGGGCTCTCCCCGGGCGCGTCGGACCCGTCCGAGATATCTCTCTGGAGCAGCATCAGAACGGGCGTGAACGGAGATTCGGCGATCTCCTTCGACGCGTCGGTCGTCACCTGCGATTCCGCGGTGTTCTTCGAGGCTTCATGGCTGGATGGAGGCGATCATTCCCCGCCGGGCGGGCTGACCTGCAGGCTCGGGTCGCTGAGCGAGTTCGTCAGTTCGGGCGGAGGCACGATGAGGGACAGGATAGTCCTGGTTTCGCTCAACCTCCACAAGGAGCCTTCCCTGAGCCCGGGCAGATACGGCGGAGTGGAACTGCGCCGCATGTCGTGGCAGTACCTGATCTCGCTGGACAGCCACCCCATGCGGGGTGAGATCAACCGCTACTACGACTGGAAGCTCTCTAACCTGAGTTCCTGATCCGACGGATCCTGCGCCGACCGCCGCTACTCGCCGGGATATCCCACGGTCTGCGACAGGATTATCCGCTGATCGGGGCGAAGCCCCATCGCCTCGGAGAGCGCTTCCTTGTCCACGGCCCCCCTCACCACGGTAGCCAGCCCGTTCAGCGCACAGAACAGGTAGACGTTCTGGCCGATGAAGCCGGTGTCGCATGCCGCCCAGAAGAGCATCTCGTCCTCCGTCATGCCGCGGCCGTCGGGATCCATCCTCGCCAGGTCGGCCACGTAGACGAGATCGACCGGCGCGGTCGCGCAGAACGGCTGCATCCCGGTCGATGCACGAAGATCGACGGGGCTGACCAGCCTGAGGGCGCCGCCTGCGGCATCGTAGAGGAAGAGGCCCTTCCCCAACGCAACGTAGACATCGATCTCCTGGCGGTTCATGGCGGAAGGAGCTGTCCGTCTGCCGGAATCGGGCCGGTTGATCCCGAAGGCGGCCCACAGGAGGTTGGACAGCACCTCGGTCGAGAGGGTGTCGGAACTGAAGGAACGGGAGGAGGCCCTGTCGCGCAGGGCCTGCATCAGGGTACCGGTATCGTCCATTCCCGGCTCCGTAAGTTGGATGTCTCCTCCGGCCGCACCTGCTTCCGCAGTCTGCGCCGGAAACGGTTCAAATGCTGCGAACAGCATCACCGCCGCCAGGGCTGCAGCTTTCATCGACCCTCCATGTCGTCGGATCGACCCTGCCCGCGCCCGCAGGGGATCCCGCTCGTGTCAGCGGGCATTATGACCCTGCGATGGCAGCCGCGCCAGCCGCCTCCGGTCGGACGGCTACTGGAGCCCTACGACGATCTCACTGTCGGACCACGTATTGCAGATCAGGCCGAATAGATCAACCTGGACCTCTGCATCTCCTCTTCCGCGAGTCCAGGTGTGGCCCTCGAGCCGCACGAGGAGTTGCAGTTCCTGGTCCTTCACGGCATCGAAACAGATGAGGTCGGACATGAGCTGTATCGGTCCGCCGAAGTTCTCGGTACCCGCGAGGATATGCGATTCGGTCTCCGCGATGTCGACGGCGCTCTCGGCCAGAATGTCGTCCCCCAGGGTCAGGAAGCAGAATATCGTCGCTTCCGCGGAGGCATCCACTCCCGGCTTCGCATACCCGTCCGCGAAGCAGAAACCGTCGCAGAGAAGCGTCAGACCGGGAGCCATGAGATACTTGCCGCTCCCCGGCACGGTCCCCGACCAGACGAGATCGAGGTTGTCGACGATAGTGCCCTTCCCGTTCAGGTTCGAGAGCCTGGGGGTTCCGGAGCAGGTGTCGCACCATCCCGCCACCCCGCAGTGGATGTAGTCGAGGTCGTTCGTGTTCCAGGCCGATCCGGAGCGGCAGCGAAGGGTCATCCTGAAGGTGGAGGCAGGCGGATCCGGAGGAATCGGCCAGCGCCAGGGATTGGAGAGTTTGATGGCGGTCAGCTTCTCAGCATAGCGCGTATCGGAACCGCTCCATGGTCCGCCCATGGGAACGGGCTGGAGCAGCCGCCTGCCCCGGATGATGCTCTTCCTGTTCTCGATGAAGTCTCTGCGCATGGCTGCCATCCCCGGTCTGATCGTTTTCGCGACCGCCAGGACATCCCGGCCTGCAGGAATGGCCTCCGCCTCCGCGGCTTCCGATTCGACCGCCTCGGCTTCACGGATCTTCTCGAGCAAGCCTGGAGGGCATCCATGATGGATGGAAGTGAGATTGTCCAGCTTCTTCGACAGCGCTGCAGACACGGTTCCACTCTTCCTGCGCATCTCGTCCCCTTTCGCCGGTGGTCGATGATGCCGTAGACCCTGATTTTCCTTCAATCTGGTTCCGTATGCAAGAGCATGTTCGAAGTCCGTCAGACTGCCCGCCTCGAGCCCGGGCGGCGCACCTTGTACTGCGGGGATCCGGCGAGTCCGCCGACGATCCCGGACGGATCACAAGATCGACGATGAACTGGATCACACGGACCGCCTGTCGGGGCCGGGCTGTTCCGAAGGTAGCCCGGCATCGGATCGACATGTATCTTCGAGTTGTCACGAACCGGGAGGGATCATGGTTTCAACTGTCTGTCTCGTGATGCTTGTCGCGGCCTCGACGGGCGCAGGCGACCTCGTGTACGTGGAGTGCGACATCCGTGACACCGCCGCGACCTCCTGGATCGAAGGAATGACCATACTGCACACGGAGGCTGACTGCTTCCTCGCCCTGGCGGGCGACCTGGAACCTTCAGGCGTGTCCTGGACAGCGATCGATGAGGCTCCTGTCGATCCCGACTCGTACAGGATCCTGTACAGAGCCATGTGCGGGTCCGCGATGCCTTCTCTTCCGGGTGAAGTCGTGCTCGAGACCGAGAGGTTCATCCTGATACGGCTCGCCTCCCCGGATCGCGGCCTGGTGACGGTTCCCGGAGTCGGCATCCTGAGGCCTCTGCGCCCTGCGGAGGCTCGCATGGAACCTGCGCCACCTGAACCCACGATGGTCGACACGGCCCTGGTGGCGGACATAGCGGCCGCCGTGGACGGCGACAGCCTGCAGGCGTTCATCTCCCACATGCAGAGCTACGGCACGCGGTACGCGACTTCTCCGGAGTACGATGCCTGTGCCGACTGGGCAGACACCTGGATGTCGACGCACTGGATCCCCTGCGAGCAGCAGTACTTCGACTACGGCGGCCTGCCGATCTGCAACGTCGAAGCCGAGATACCGGGCGTCGAGTTCCCCGAGCGCATCTACATCATCTGCGCCCATCTCGACTCGTACTGCGACGAGCCTTCGACGGCCCCCGGGGCCGACGACGACGGCAGCGGCAGCGCCACGGTGATGGAAGCGGCCAGGGTGATGGCGCAGTACCAGTTCAGGAACACGGTGCGATTCGTGCTCTTCACGGCCGAGGAGTTCTGGATGGTCGGGAGCGAGTACTACGTCCAGCAGGCCTACGAAGCGGGCGAGGACATACGCGGGGCCATCAACCTCGACATGATCCTCTGGGCTCCGAACGACCCCGACTCGGTCTTCATCCCATACGACGCCGCATCCGAGGATCTGGCGCTCGCGGCGGGCGAAGCCTTCGCGGAGTACGCCCCCTCGATCTTCCCCAGGATCGTGTACGATCCGGGTGCGCCGAGCGACCATGCCTCGTTCTGGAAGTACGGCTACGATGCCATCGAGCTGGCCGAAGGCAGCGCGGACGAGATCTGGGGCGGCTACAACCCCTATTATCACGAGCCGGAGGACCTCCTGCTCAATTACATGCCAAGCTTCCCGTACGGAACGGATGTCGCACGTGCGGCCGTGGCCCTTCTCGCCACCCTGGCCGAACCTCTGGGCCCGTCGTCGGTGGAGGGCGGGGGAGCGCCCATCGACGTGGACATCATCGTGTCGCCCAATCCGTGCACGGGTGGATCGCTCAGAGTCCTCGTTCCGGAGGGCCTGCAGCCTGGTGCGGTCCTCTCGGTGGTCGACCTGGCGGGCAGGATCGTTGCGGAGACGGGATCGGTCGGGCCAGGTGAGCTCGTGCTGGATCTCGGGACGCTCCCGGGAGGGGTCTACTCGGTGGTGTGCCCCGGCGCGGGAGCCGCACCAGCCCGCTTCGTCCTCCTGGACTGACCCCGGACCGCTCCGGAGTCCAGAACCCGGAGGCAGAGTCGGGGGCGGGGCCGGGCGATGCGATTCCGCCCGGCCCCTTCTGCGAGCTAGAGGGATTTCAGCCAGCCGGCCAGCTCGGTGCCGGACGAAGGATCCGGCGGCCTGGGAACACCATGGCCCGCCAGCCACTTCAGAGCCTTCTCCGCGATCAGGGCCCATTCGTCGGATCTGTCGGCAAAATCCCTGCGGAGAAGGAACAGCGCGACCAGCGTCGCCAGGACTTCGTCCTTCCTCAGTCGTTCCGGGACCTCAGCCTTCAGGGCATCGAAGCCCTCGACCTCCACCAGTGCCGAGAGTTCCTTCCCGAGCCTCCAGGATCCGTTCGCGAGCTGCAGGCCGACGAGCTGCATGAAGCGGTCCGCTGCCGCCGGCCCTGATCCTGACGCACCTTCACCGGCGAAGTGATATTCTTCCGAATCGACTTCCACCGCTGAAGGTTTCGAGAGGGAGCCGATGAGGGAACGGCCGGCCTTCTTCATCCCCCTGAAGGGAGCGAATGCCATCGAAACAGCAACCTGGGGCGCCCCGCACGGGAGACAGGCCTGGATCCCGCCATAGCCTCTGGTGAGAGCCACCGGGACGCGCCTTAGGTTCACCGTGCCGTCCTTATCGTCGCCCTCCCGCTCCTCGACGGCCACGTAGCTGGTCTGCGAGGAGACCAGGCCATATTCGAGAGCTGTGGAGAGGATCCGGGCCTCGTCGCCCTTCCGTCTCCTCGCCGACTGCTCAGATCCCCCGGAAGCCGCCCCCTGTTCGATGGACGCGATCAGGTCTCGCGCCAGCAGCAGCGTGATCGTGCGATCATCCGAGACAGGCATAGAACCATCGACCGTGCATTCCGCGATCACCGAACCATCGGCTGCCATGATCCGCACCAGGGCGTCCTTCACGGCCGGCACCCTGCAAAGGATGTCTATCTCGTCGCCCGTGCAGAACGCGGGCAGTTCCGCGGGAACCGCGACGGACGGCGAGAGCCCGCCCCAGTCGAGCTTCGTATCGGAGGCATACGGGGCCGAGAGTCTGGCCATCTGGCGCATCACCTTGGGCTCTATCCGCTCCCCGGGGAAGATGAACTCGGCCATTCCGCCGGATGCCTTCGCGACTCCCCTCACGAGCGTTCCGCTGGCCCCGCGCCCGATGCCGAACGAGAAGATGCGGGCGTTCTTCCTGTGTTTCCCGGCCAGTTCGATGACTTCCCGCTCGTTGCCCACCTCGCCGTCGGTCAGCAGCAGCACATTGAGTTTCCTGCCCCTCCCGGCCTTCTCGAGCACGGCCTTCATCGGTGCGAGGATCTCGGTTCCGCCGAGGTTGGCAATCCATTTCCCGGCTATCGCCGTCGTGACATCGAGATTCTTCTGGTCATAGGCGACGGGTGCTGTGAACATCATGTCCATGGTGGAGCCGAAGCCGACCACGTTGAACCTGTCACCCTCCTCGAGCGACTTGAGGCAGAGCAGCAGGGCGGCCCTGGCCTCCTCGAAGCTCTCGCCGGCCATCGAGCCGGACCTGTCGACGATGAACACGACATCCCTGGGCTCCTTCGCGGATTCCGCGAGGACGGGCCTGAACCTGAGCATCATCGCGACGGACGAGCCGTCGCGGCATGCCGTCACGCCCGCCCTGCCCGGTTCGGCGAGCTCGATGTCGAGCACGAAGTCCTGATCGAGCTGCGGTTCGCGCACGGCCAGGCCCACCTGGGCATTCCTGCCGTGAATCGAGACGGTGATGGGATACGAAGGGCACGAGATCGTGCTTATGGCGGACCCGGCCTCTATGTCCACCGACATCGAGAGACCGTAGGGCACGCCCCCGATCACGGCAGGGGGCAGTATGGCGTCCAGCTCCGCCGGGTCCATCTCCACGGCCTTCTCGGGAGGGATGTAGCGGGGAGAGATCGTCGTGGGGACACGGAGGCGGAGGCCTCTGTCGAACCTCTCCGTCCGCCCCGCGTGGCTGATGCGGACCACGGCCTCCTCGCCGGGGAGGAGCCGGCCGACCGACACGGAGAAGATGTCGGGCCTGTTCTGGTCGAGGAGGAAGGCCGAATCGCCCTTCTGCATAGCCTCGTCGTACTTCTCGAAGGCCTTCTCGCGCTCCTCCACCCTGCCCCTGATCCTGCGGCTCCCGATCTCGACCTCGAAGCCGCATACCGAGCTGTTCTCCTCCAGGGGGAAGCTGTAGAGAGCTTCTATGGGCGATTCCTCGTCGTTCCGGAACCGCTGGGAAACCGTGGTGAGCACCGCAGCGCCACGGACCCTGACGTCCATGGCCACACCCTTCAGGGGCACGGCCACTCCCCCGGAAGTCACCATCCCGCAGTCCCGGCCCTCGGGTGCCGCTCTATCCTTCTTCTTCATCGCCGCCCTCTCTCCTTTTACCGGAGGCCGAGCCACCGGGATCGTTCAATGTTTCGGAAAGCCTTTCCAGTACGCTCGAGGAAGGTGCGGCCTGACCGTTTCCGACGAGCAGGGAGTACCCCCCGGCAAGCCGGATGATCGTCACGGTTTCGGAGTGGAAAGCCCCTCCGGCGGACACGGGGCCGGCCGGTACCCGGGGATGGGCAGGGCCGGCCTGTCTGGCTCTTTCGTGGAGGATGGCCTCGAGATGGTTGCGGGTATAGTAGCTGCCCCTGCCGGCGCCATGGGGAGGGGGTATCAGCCTGGTCTGGACATAGAACCTGACAGTGCGCCTGCTGACTCCTGCAAGCGCTGCAAGCTCTGCTATAGAGAATCTTTCCGAACCTGTTCCGTCTTTCATGACAGTAACATGACAGCTTACTGTCGAGTTGTCAAACCCTTCATTTCCGCTGAGCGGAAATGAAGGCGTCGCCAGCATGTTTGCAGAGCAAACATGCGAGAGACCATGACTCCAGCCATTGCGTGCGCACACTGCCGGCTCTCGGAAGAGCCCGCAGTAAGTACGCTCCGGTCCTCTCGCGGCTTGCCATGCCGGTTGATCGCCTGGTGGCAGGCCGCTGCCGGACCTGCTCATTTCCGATGACTCGGAAATGAGCGAGAAGGGGGCCGGAGACCGGCCCCCTCGAGAAGAGAGATCTGAGCCTGCTAGAGCTTCACGAGCCTCGCGGTCGCGATCCCGCCGTCAGTTTCCGCGGTGACCAGGTAGGCACCCGACGGGCAGCCCGAGAGATCGAGGGTGCCCTGGCCGGCAGCGGCGCCCTCCAGGAGGATCACGGTGCGTCCGCTGAGATCGAGCACCCTGATATCCGCATCGCTTCCTCCGGGCGAGGTCAGCTCGTAGGGGAATACCCCCGCCGAAGGCGTTTCCAGAATGCCGATCGAGAGGCCGGCTTCGGGTTCGTCCCCGCCGATCCCTGTGAGACTGCCCAGGAACACGTAGATCCAGCCGTTGCTGCAACCCGACAGGATGTCGGGAACCCCGTCGGAGTTGTAGTCGAACACATTCTCGCGCGCTCTCCCGCCTCCGGGGAAGGTTGTGTAGACGTTCATCGCACCCGAAGCGCACTGGAGGGGGACATAGCCCGTGAACTGCGGGGCTTCGTCCGTGCCGGTGTTCTCGGCGAAGAACACGTCGCCCATCTCGTATCCGAGGACGAGGTCCTTGTCGCCGTCACCGTCGAGGTCGAAGGGCTGCGAGGTCGTGCGCCAGAGATTGTAGAAGTCTGTGTAATCGATGTAGTCCGCGTCGAACACGGGGGAATCGGGGTCGTCGCCCGAGCAGGGGTAGACCCTCACTATGCCGCCGTTCGTGGTTTCCGTGAGGTGGCCGGTCAGGAGCAGGTCGAGCTTGCCGTCCTCGTCCCAGTCCACGAGGTAGGGCGAGGAGTTGTAGTTGGTCATGATCTCGGAGGATGCGTCGTCGAACAGGTGCGCGACGAAATGGAGGGTTCCGTCGCCGTTGCCGGTGTAGATGTTTATATGGCCTTCGCGCTCGCCGAAGATGATGTCCAGGATGCCATCGTTGTTCCAATCCACGACCTGTGGATTCGTGCAGCCCGTGCATCAACCATAGGTCGTGGTGATGTCCACCCCGTCGGCCTGCAGATATGCGTACGCGGTGAAGACCGGCGACTCGTTAGTGCCGGAGTTGGGATAGAACCGGATCTTGCCCTCGGTGAACTGCCCGACTATCAGGTCGTTGAGCCCGTCACCGTCCCAGTCGACCATGAAGGGATCGGAAATGAGCGAAACCGTCAGATCGCTGCCGTTCGCCTGGATCTTGAACGGGGCGGCGAACTGGGGCAATGCCCCGTAGGCCAGTGCAGCGAGCAGGAACACTGTCGCCACGATCCTCAACACGCACCTCCTCCCGAAATGCCTCTACTCCTTCGGATCCCCCGCTCCATGAACTAGCATGCACCGGTTCCGGTCCGGTGTCACTGCCTGAAGCCCCTGATGCTGAAGAAGCTGCAGCAGGCGGCACACTGGAAGAAGCTCCCGTCCGTCAGCTGACGGCCGGCTGCACTCGCGAACGCCTCGTCCCTCACCCTGCAGAGCTCGACGTACTTCCGCCAGGTGTACCTCGTGCCACCTCCGGCGAAGAAGCACTCCCTGAAATCCGCCCGCATCGGATCGTGGTTCCTGTCGGCCGTCCGGCCGGTTTCGATGTCCGCGATCCTCTCACGGATCTTCCCGAGGCCGAACTCCATCTCCGGCGTCCCGTAGGGCGGCTGGACGAAGGGCACCCTGTCGTCGGCCCTGATGTCGATGCCTGCGAGACCGAGCTTCTGCATCATCATCGGCACCTTGGGCCCGATCGACCAGTCCCCGAGACCCAGCTTCCGCCTGCCCTCGGCCCAGCAATGCAGCACTCTGGCGGTGAGGAGATCCTCCTCCAGGGTGGTTCCGGACGCGGAGCAGACGCCCTGTGACCTCATGCCGGCCAGGTTGTCCGGCTCGTTGCACGAAACGACGCCGCCCGGCCTCGTGACGCGGACCATCTCGGCGAGGATGCGGCCGGGGTCGGCAGCATGCATCAGGAGGGTCTGGCATGCCGTCCAGTCGAACGATCCGTCCGGGAAGGGGAGGGAGCAGGCATCGCCCCTGACGAACCGGGCGGAGCCTCCGAGCGCCCATCCGGGGCTCAGCCCTACCGCCTTCTCGAGAAGCCCGGCGCAGCTGTCGACCCCCGTGTAGCTCCCTCCTTCACCGAAGAAGGGCCACCAGGTGCTGCCGATGAATCCCTGTCCGCAACCGACGTCGAGGACTGACATGCCGGGCCTCAGCCCGAGCCATCGGGCGTGCATCCCGACAGTGTCGTCCATCCAGAGGAAGCGCCTCTGGTCCTCGATGACGACCTTCCTGCGCTTCTCCTCGGCCCAGTCGACCGTCAATCCGGACTCGCCTTCTCCTCGATTTCGCAAGGCGAAATCGACGGGTAGCGCTTCAGCGGCTTTCATCGAAAACCGCGAGTGCGCGTGCCACCAGAATCAGGCCGGATCGCTCTCGCAGGTTCGCTCCGCGAACCATGCTGCGCTTCCTTCTCATATCCTCGATTTCGTCCGCGAAATCGAGGATATGAGGGGTCTACATCGTCGGGGCGAGCTTGATGTAGAGGAATATCATGACCCCTATGCACAGAAGCCCCACGAAGATCCTTCCCACCGGCATCACGAGGTGGTCGGGCAGGAAGGTGAAGATCGCGGGGACCTTGAAGAAGTGGTCGAGGCCGGCGGGCGGCCGGACGAAGGCGAACAGGATCGAGAGGAGTCCGTAGAGACACATTATCCCGAAGAAGACCCAGGGCATCTGATCCCTCCATCCCGGAAATGCGCCGGATCCAGCCCGGCCCTGCCGAATATGCACCCTCCGGAACCCGGCACAAACGCCTGCATTGCATGATGCAACCCACGGGTTGGGCTTGCGGCGGTCGTCGGTTATCTTCCCCGGGCATGCATGGGAATCATGCAAACCGATGGGAGGGATGATGTCGTTCTTCGGGAAGATCAAGCAGGGCCTCGGAATCGGCACGGCTTCACTCGAGCTGGATATTCCCCAGACTTTCTCCAGGAATGCCTCGGAGTTCGCCGGCAAGGTCGTCCTCACCGGCAAGAGCGCCCAGAAGGTGAAGTCCATCACTTTCAAGATGACCGAGCACTACACGACGGGCACGGGAGAGAACAGGACGACGAAGGAGTACAAGCTCGGCGAGCTCTGCCTCGATCAGCCCTTCGACCTGGCCGCCGACGAGCGCAGGGAGATCGAGTTCAAGCTGCCGTTCTCCCTTAAGCTCTCGAGCACTCAGGCTCTGGCCGAGAAGGGCGGCGTGCTGGGCGCCATCGGCAAGGTGGCTTCGATCACGAGCAACGAGAAGTCGACCTATCAGATCCACGCCTCGGCCGACCTCGAGGGCGTCGCACTCGATCCGAACGATGTCAGGACGGTGAAGCCCGAGTAGCCGCCCCGGGCGATCACCCCGCGAACAACGGCCCGGGAGCCGTCCCTTTCATGGACGCGCTTCCGGGCCGATCTGCATGCCGTCTCCTGATCGGTGCAGGATTCCCGCGCTTCGAGCTTGCCGAGAACCACTCCGAAGGACGGCGCCCGGATCCCCGACTGAGACGAAGTCCCCCGGGCTGGTTCAACCGGGTCGGGACCGAACGTCAGACGCGGTCCTGATGGAGGCTCCTCAGGCCGGTGATTGCGGACAGGGCCCCGGCCAGCTCTCCGAGCCTGCCCGGATCGACCAGGTCGGCGGTGTCGCGCTCGGTATGGGCGACCTGAGACCACAGCTCCGCCATGCGGTCCGATGTGAAGGCTGCTGCGGGAACGCCCTGCATGGCGAACATCGAGTGGTCTCCCTGGGGCCACCGCTCGCCCGCGACGATGCCGGGGAACCTCCCCAGGGCGGTGCGGAGCGACCTCCGCAGACGGCTGTGGCATCCGTAGAGGGACCAGGCGGTCGAACCCTCTCTGTATCCGGCCCCGTCAACGTTCATCACCAGGGCTATCCCGCCCCATCTTCCCTCGTTCGCCTTCATGTACTCGATCTCCCCGGTGGCGGCGTAGTAGTCCTCGCCGTTCAGGACGGCCACCTCGAGGGTCGGGCCGGGGCGGACGCCGCCGGGATGAGCCGCGGTCTGCAGTTCGGCCGCTGCGAGGATCGTGGCCACGCCTGAGGCGTCGTCGAGGGCACCGGGCGTCCCGGGCCTGGTGTCCACGTGTGCTGTCAGGACGATCCGCCGGCCGGGATCGGTGCCCGGAAGGTGCCCGATCACGTTGCAGCCCTCCTCCCCGCGCCGTCCCGACACGATCCGGAGCTTGACGGAAGCGCCTGCGAGACCCGCGAACCCCTCACCCTCGACGTCCTTCATGCAGGCCGAGGGGATGTCGAAGTCGCCGTCGTCGAACAGAGGGAACGGGTACTCGGCGCCTGCCGTCGTCGGGCATATCCCGGTGGCGGCTACGATGGCCGCGGGTTTCTTCGTGTCGAGCAGGCGATGGAGGGCCTGGTGCTCCTCCGGGTTGTAGAAGACGTAGTTCCTGGGGGCGATCGGCTCCGATGCGATCGAGCCGTGCAGGAGCAGGATGCAGCCGGAGCAGTCGCAGGCCTCGAGCTCCGCCGTCGACGAGGCGGCGACGAGCCGCCTCTCGCCTTCGAACGGCAGGGAGTATGGGCCGGGCTTCAGCTCCAGCCTGATGCCGCCGGCCTCGAGAACCGCCTCCCCGGCATCCCAGCCGAGGCATCGGAAGGAGGGGCGCTCCACGGCCAGGCCCGTGGCCTCCATGACAGAGGCCACATAGTCCGTCGCCGCACGGTTGTCCGGAGTTCCCACGAGCCTGCTGCCGATCCGGACGCTCAGCGCCTCAAGATGGGCCGCCGCGGACTTCGACGGATCGATGCCGGGGGCCTTGCGCCGGGGCGCGCTCACCTTCCGTCCGCCTCGGCCAGGAAGTCGTCGATCCACTCCATCTCAGCCTGCGCCATCCTGACGACTCTCCGTGGAACCGCCAGGCGGAACCAGGGGCAGCCCGACTCCTTCATGAACTCCTCCACCCCTCTGTAGCATTCGATCCTTGCAGCGAGCGCCTCCCTGTACGCCGAGAGCCTCCGGGCCGCCTCGGACCCGGGCACCAGATCGTAGTTGTACGTGGCCATGTCGATTCGGCATTTCTGGAGCAGAGGCTCCCCCAGGATCTCGAGCAGCCTGCCGGCGAGCGCCTCCCTGCCTTCCGGCGCTATCGAGAACACCCTCCTGAGGCGCCCGCTCACCTCCTCCGCGTCCGAGGTGACGAAACCGGCCTTCTCGAGCTCCTTCAGGTGCCTGTAGATCGAAGACTGCGACAGGTCTGTCCAGGATCTCATGTCCCTGTATTCGACGTTCCTCTCGATCTCCCAGGCGTGCATCGGCTCCTCGCACAGGAGCCCCAGGAGTGCAGCCCCGGCATCGCTCAGGCGCGGATCGTCAGGCATCCCCCACCTCCATATCATCAGCTTGCTATATTCCTTGCCGATAATATTGGGGTATGATGATATGCTTGCCAGGGCCGGTCAAGGTCAGGGTCATTCCTCCGACGATGGAACCGTGAACCTCTCCATGACGGAGTCCGTGGCGCGGGTGGGCCGGAGCGTGGCCGCATCGATCGGACACCACAGGGTCCTGGCCTTCGCGAGCACCCTTCCGTCAGATGCCCTGGCGATCTCGGTGAAACGGGTGAAATAGCGGCCCTCGAGCGGGCCGACCCATGTGGAGGCCCTGACTGTGTCGCCCGGCATCGCGGGCCTGAGGTAGTCGATCTCGTGCCTCACCACCACCCACAGGATCCGCTCGATGTCGCCGGGGGCGGCGAGGGCCTCCCAGTGGGCCGTGGCGGCCTCCTGCACCCACCTCAGGTAGACGGTGTTGTTGACGTGGCCCATCACGTCGATGTCGTCAGGCTGCACGCCTATCGTGATTCCGAACCTGTCCGTACCCATGCCGCCCCGTGGCTGACCGCAGCCCGCTCAGTCCGACCAGCCCGCCTCGATCCCGCGTTTGTCCAGGTCGAAGCGGAGGTAGATGGAGACCTTGCCTTCGTAGAAGTGCAGGTCGTCCACGAAGGTGAGATAGACCGAACCGTCGTGTTCGTCTGCCTCCATGACGCATTCGCCGGATAGGGAGACCGGCCCTCCGTCGAGTGAGACGGGCCAGGTGTGGAGCAGGTTCCACTCTACGCCGTCGTCCAGTATCTCTCCGGAGAGTATGTCTACGTACTCGACCCCGTCGCTCGAATACAGGATCGAAAGTATTACGTCCATGCTGTCGGCGTAGGTCCAGACCAGCTCGCGATCGATGACGGTCGCGCCTTCCGGATCGGGCGGCATGCCGTAATCGTCGGCGAAGAAGCCCGTCGAAGCGGCCGGGAAAGGCATGGCTGCAAGAAGGAGGATCCATGGGAAGGCGGGCAGTCCGCGAGGGATTCTCATCTCCGTCCCCTTTCCGCCACTGGTCGCCGGGATAGAAGGGTCACCCGTCGAAGCGCACCATCCAGAACTTCGCGACCTTCGCGGGGTGGAGCTTGAGCCACACGCCGTCGGGCAGATAGACGTCGACGTTGCAGTACCTGCACGGGACGGTCCTCTCCGACTCGGCCGTGATGAGAAGCCCTCCGCCGCACTGCGGGCACGACAGCGCCACGGGCTTCACCTCGGCGTCGACCGGGCTCCCGGACTGCTCCGACTCCCTTTCCGCGAAGAACACCTGCTTCGCGGACGGGACGACCCCGCGCAGCCACGACGGGGCCGGATAGGTGTCGGTCTCGCGGCCGCACTTGCCGCACACCATCTTGCGGTTCGCACCATTCTCGACCGACCCGAGGTCCCAGTTCTCCGTACAGGCGGGACAGGCCGGGTCGGGAGGCGGGAGCCTGATGGCGGAGTACTTGATCGTGAGCCCTCCGCTCATCAGCGTGCCCTCGCTGCCCGATCCGGGCTCGGTCGTGTAGTAGTCGTCAATATAGTCGCCGATCACCGACTCCCATGTGTCGGGAGGGATCTCGAGCTCCTTCCTGCAGGATGGGCAGGACGGACCCGTCAGGGGGCCGTTCACGACTACGGGATTCCCGCAGCTCGTGCAGGTAGCTATCACCTTGAAGATCCCGTATCTGTCCCTGTTCACGGCATCCCCTCCATTCGCCGGACCGTTATCCTCCGAAACCGTTTCTGCATCGTCGCCGTCGACGAACGGCACGAGCGCCTTGTCCGGGCCTCCTTCGGTGCTAGCCGGCCTCCGGCGCTTCACGAGGGCCCCGACCAGGTGGACAGCACCGAAGACGAGGCCCGAGATGAACAGGTAGTCCGCGGCCAGCGCGGCAGGCAGCAGCTCGTCGGTGGGATCCATCTCGCCGGGGCGGCCCGTCGAGCCGTCCCTGAAGAATCCGAGCGGCCAGCCCCAGGTCTTCACCGCCTCGACGATCGTCGCTCCCGGGCCTGCCCCGGGATGCAGGTGTGAGACGTCCACGTACTCGGTGTGCTCCACGTTCGTCGAGACGATCGTGAGCACGACACCGGCGAGAACGGCGGCGGGCACCGGCGTCCATGGCTTCATCGCAATCCCTCCGCGGCGCAGACCGGATCATCGACGGGCTTACCCCGACCCCGCCGGAAACTACAGCCCCCGCGCCTTCTTCACCACCCCGGCCCGGCTACATGCCCGAGAGCCTCTGCAGCGTTTCGAACAGTGCAGCCGAAGCCTCGTCGAGGGTCCGCCTGTCCCCGGGCTCCCGCCTCGACGCTCTCAAGATGTCGGCGATGCTTCGCGCATGGTTTGGCATCTTCATGGCGGGGATCGGCACGAGATCTCCCCCGGACACCGATGCGAGATACCTTCCGAGACGGCGTCCCGGGCTCTTTTCGATGTAATCGGCCGTGGACGACATCGGGTCTATGACCACGATCGGGAAACCCATCCTCCCCAGGAAGGCGCCCGCGTTCCGCGCGGCTTCGTAGGCGCTGCTCCCCCAGGGATCCCCGGGCGGAAACGGCTCCGGATAACAGTCGGAGACCAGCAGTACGAAACCTCTTGCAGGACCGGCCCTGCCGGCCTTCTCGAGCTCCCGCCCCGCCAGCAGCAGTGCCTCGGCCAGCGGAGTCGCCCCTGACGGCGAGAGCTCGCCGAGCTTCCCGAGCACACGGAGCCTGTTGCGGGTGGGAGCGGACACGAGAACCGGCTTTCCGGATTCGATCGTGACCAGCCCTATCCTGGAGTATCCGTCGAGAACCCTCTCGAACATGGATTCGACAGTGGCTCCCAGCCCTGCGAGGTATCCCGAAGAGGAACGGCTGGCATCCACGACGAGGATGGCGACGGCAGAGGGCCGCTGGTGCCTCTCCCAACGCCTCCAGTACTCACTCGGCATCGGCAGCAGTGGAGGTCTCATGCCTCGGCGGACCGCCAGCCTGGCGGTCTGCAGGAGATCCATCTCACAAGCGGCCTCCACGGGGGCGATGCGGTACTGCCTGCCGCTCGCGGACTCCCTCGAAACGCCTGCCTTCCTGCCGACCGTACCGACTCTCCGACTCCCGTTCCGGGTGGAGTATCGAAGGATCGCCGTTTCCAGCTTCCGCGAAAGCCCCGGAGGGAACCCACCGGATGGCGGCACCGGATCGAGCAGGCCGACCCTGGCCGAACCCGGGCCGGAACCGGATGGAGCAGTAGAGAATGCGTTCCTGGCTGCCTCCATGATACGCGCGGCCATCTCGTCGATGTCGATCTGCCGGGTCGTCTTCAGACCGTCCCGTACGGCGGAGACGGCCGACCTGACTGCAGCGGCCGCCTCTTTCGCCGAGGGAGGAGCCTCTAGTCCGCAGTTGCGCGTTCTGTGACAGAATGCGAGGGGTGCGACGCCGATCAGGTGTCTCTCGTCTGCGGCCGGTTCCCTGCGCAGTGCCGCAAGAGCCAGAGACGCCCTCACGAGTGCGGTTTCGCCGCGGTGGCCGTCCAGCTTCAGGCTGGCGGCGGCGACTGCTGCCGCGGGCACGAGCCAGGACGGCATCCTGATCCGCTCGAGATGTGCCCGCGATCCTTCGAGGAGCGACTCGATCGCTGTCTCCGACGAGCTCCTGCTGAAATGGGCCCTGAGGGCGCCAAGCCTGTCCTCCGCGGTCGCCAGCGGTTCCATCGTGACAGCCAGGTCGAATCTGTCGGCAACGGCGGGTCTCGGGGAACCAGGATCCACGCCCGAGCATGCGAAGACGCGATACCCTCCTGACAGGGGGCCGGAGAGGATCTCGGCCGCCGTCTCCTCGGGCAGGCAGGAGATGTCGTCGATCATCAGGATACCGCCCGACGCCCTCTCGAGCAGTCCGCTGCGGCGGGCTTCGCGCCCCTCTTTCAGCATCATGCCGAGATCGATCGAGCCGAGGAGGTTCTCGAGGGTCGTTCCCACGGGTACTTCGACGACGGGTACCCGGGCCAGCCGGCGGATGTTTCCCAGCAGGGCACTCTTTCCCGACCCGTGGGAGCCCCTGACGAGGACTCCGCTGATGCCCTGATCGACCAGCCCGATGAGCATGGCCAGGATGGCGGCATCCTGTCCCGCCGGGAGTGGAGGGGTGGCGGACGGTTCCGTCAGCGTTTCCCGACTTCCAGGCACCTGTCCCAGGCCCAGGCCGTCTGGGCGCCTTCCTTCTTCTCGCCGGCGATGGCAGCCCGGTGCAGTGCGTCGGCCACATCCTCCTCACCGGGGGGCTGGCTGAAACCGCCGCCCCTGGTCCGGTGCATCACCGACAGCGGGGCGACCCGGACGAGATGATCGAGCTCGATGGCGGGTGCCCCTTCGAGGGCCGCAAGAGCTCTCGCTGCGCGGAGAGTCACGATGTCGGGCCTCTGTCCGTCGAGTTCGAGGGACGCCATCGCGCCGGCCACGGTCCAGAGGGTCACGAGGCGGATCTTCACCTGTTCGAGCCTTCTGCGGGCGGTCGAGATCCTGCTCTTGAGGGACTCGTCGTGCCTCGTGAAGGCGGCGGCGAAAGCCTCCGGATTCGCTGAGAACGACAGCGAACGAGAGATGATCTCGGTGCGCTGCTCGGGGTCGGTGATGGTCTCGATCCTGACCGACAGCGCGAAACGGTCGAGGAGCTGGGGTCGAAGGTGGCCCTCCTCGGGGTTCATGGTGCCCACAAGGGTGAACCCGGCGGGGTGGGAGACGGATACGCTCTCGCGCTCGACGGTGTTCCATCCGCTCGCGCACGCATCGAGGAGGTCGTCGGCGATGCTGTCGGGAAGGAGGTTCACCTCGTCGACATAGAGGATCTGGTTGTTGGCGTCACCGAGCAGGCCGACTTCGAAGCGGACCGTCCCGTCCCGGAGGAGCTTTTCCATGTCGATGCTGCCCAGGAGGCTGTCTTCGGTGGTCCCGAGGGGGAGCGTGACTATCGAGGGCTGGAAGTCGACGGGATCGCCCCGTCCGCGGGCGCAGTCTTCGCAAAGGTTCCGGGTGGAGTCGGCGTTGCAGTGGTATCTGCAGCCGGACCTCACCCTGAAGGGTGGCACGATGCCCGGCAGAGCCCTTACCAGTGTAGACTTGGCCGTGCCCTTCACTCCCGAAAGCAGCACTCCACCCATACCGGGATCTATGAGCGCCAGTGTCATGGCCAGCTTCGCCTGGTTCTGCCCGACGATCGCGGAGAACGGGAAGACCCTGGGCGACGGTCTCGAGGAGGCTGACATGAACGCCATCCCTACGGCTCCATACGGTAGAGCCTGTGGTAGTCCTCGCTCACGGCGTCGAAGGCGTAGATGCCGCCAGTGGAGGAGGCTTCGAGCAGGATCACGCTCGAAGTGTCGCCGAGCGCCATGTGGTGGATGCCGACGGGTTCGCCGTCTTGTGATATCTCGTCCCAGTCGCGGGCATCGGGGCCGCCCCGGAGTGCCCAGAGGCTGCCGCCGGGCCCGACTTCCAGGCCGGCAACGAGCGGGAAGAACTCCGGCAGGTTGGTGGTGCCGCTGGCCATGTTCCCCTGCTCGGAGTCCTGGTACATGTAGCTTATCCTCGGAACGCCCGGCACATGCTGCGAATCCGACTCCACCGCGATCCGGGCGAGGCCCGGGAAGCAGAGGAGCGTGTCCACGGGCGCTTCGGCGGCCTCGAACACCTCCACCATCCACTGGTCGGAGGCGGCCCGGGAGAGGTAGACCCTCCCGGCCCCGTCGGTCGCGAAGAGCAGGAATGCGTCCGTGAAGTCGGTCGATCCCGAGGACGGGGCCTCCCAGGTCACGTACCTCGCCAGCACCTCTCCGGTGAAGGCGTGATACCTCCACAGCGTGAACAGCGTCGAGAGCCCGTCCTCGTCCATGTCCATCGAGAAGTCGTAGGCGACGAAGGACGAGTCGTCGAAGGCCTCGACCTCCATGGGATAGATGCCCATACCCTCCATGATCCAGGACGACAGGAAGACACCGGTCGAGTCGAAGACGTTCACCTTGCCCGATGCGCCCTCCAGCACGAGGATGGTGCCGGACGGGAGTACGCACAGGCTCGCAGGCCACTGGAACTCGCCGGGAGCCTCCCCGTGCCTGCCGAAGCTTCGCACGAACACCCCCCCGCCGTCGAAGAGCGAGACTCTCTCGGCGATCCTGTCCAGCACGGCGACTCCCCCGCCTGCCAGGGGGGCGAAGTCCGCTATGGCCCCGAAGGTGTAGTCGCTGTCCCCCATCAGGATACCGATGGAGTCGACGGCCGCGAGCGTGTCGGACACGACTTCGGCCGGAACGGCGGCGGGTTCCCCGGGTTCCACGCCGCATGATGCACAGAGCAGCAGGAAGGCGGTCGGAAGGAGTATACGCTTCATCGATCCTCCTCGGGTCAGGCGTCGGAGATCGGCTCGCCCGGGAACAACCCGGCGATCCGTTCTATCGATCCACCGCAGACGCGTTCCATGCGGCCCGCTCGCAGTATCCGGTCACGGCACCGGGCGGGCGGCGGCAACACCGATGCCGAAGGAATGGATATCGCCTCACGGGATGGTCATGTCACGCGCCGGTACCAGTGGTGCGCCCCTCCCGGCGATGATCCGCGCTCGAGCCGGGCTGGCTTGCAGCATGCCATCCGGAGATCTTCTGCAATGGCAGGCATGCGGTTGCGCATCAGCGGCAGCCGGTCCGGACCGTAACCAGGGTCGGAAGGTCTTCATGGTCTCCAGAGATGAAGGCATCCAGATCGACATATTAACTGCGTATCGTACCGAATCCGCGACATGGCACCCCCCCTGCTCCCCCTTGTGCCGTGGATTCCGTCCCGGGCCGAGAGACCGGGGCGAACGGAAGGAAGCGATGGCTCTCGAACAGGTCACAGCAGGGAAGGTCTGACATGTGGCTCGCGACTTGTTTCGGCTTCTTCAGCGTGGTCAGGAGGGATGGCGACGCCCGGGACGGCATGCTGACGGTCCGGGGAAGGGTCAGGGCCGACCTGGAGGCGTTCCGCAGCGGCTACCTGCCCGGGGCCTCACCGGTGTTCGAGCAGGAGAGGGCCGACTACAGGTACAGGTTCAGGGTGCCCGAGGCCGAGCTGGCGAAGTCCTTCGAGAAGATCCTGCGCGAGATCGACTACGACGACTTCAAGACGGCCGTCGAGGCCCGGCAGGGATGGGTGCGCCACGACATCTACGAACAGGTGCGATCAGTGATGAGGCAGCTGTACTGCTGCGACCAGCCGGCCGAAAAGGCGGAGGCCGCCGTCTGAGGCCCTGTCGGCAGACCACCAGCCTCTTTCCATCATTTCCTTCATGAATCGGCACCGAACGGGTTGACTGCAGCCCGGGGAACGATGCTGCCTCTCTCCATGTAAGCATATTATCCTGTCCGCCGGGGGGCGTCGTCCGTTCAGGACGGTGGCGGCGGTATAACAGCGGAGGTGGCGTCGATGGTGTTCTCAGTCCTTCTCGCACTTTCCTTCACCGGCTCCTTCGACGTCCTGCCCGTGCCGCTCGCAGAGCCGCCGTTCGAGGCGCAGTTCGCCCCGGCATGGTGCGGAACCTATGACATCCCCGACCTTCTGCTCGTCGAGAGCACGCCCAACGGCGGCTCCGACTACGAAGACTGGTTCGACCGCTTCGAAGACTGGCCCTCGGTGACGTTCCACGGGGGCGGGAACAACGACGCCATCAGGGGCGAGCGGCTTCCGAACGGAGTTCCGGGCTTCCTCCGTGTCCCCGGGAACGACGAGTTCGACATCTACCAGTTCATCTACGGAGACGAGGCGGATCTGGCGATGTACGGCGACCCGCCGAACAGGTACGGCGTGGTGCTCTGCCCGAGGCTCCTCGCGCTCTACCTCGATCCGGTCGACCCCGAACCCTCGGCAGTCCTCGACTTCCTGACCTACGCACACGGCCCGGCCGACCTCGAGGAGGACATGCCGTTCACGTTCCAGCAGCTCAGGTGGGCCGATGTGGAAGACGGGACGCTCTACGTCTCGAACGCCCACAGGACGTACGCCGAGAGCTCGGGCGGGCTCAACGGCTTCGTCACCGCGATCGACCCGGTGACTCTCGAGGTGCTCTGGAGGAGCGAACCGCTGGTGAGCAACTCCGAGAACTTCGTCGTGCTTCGCGACGGCATCATCACGGGGTACGGCTTCACAGGCGAGGACGACTATCTCTACATCCTCGACCGGCACACCGGGAACACCGTCGAGAGGATACCGGTCCCCTCGGCCCCCGAGTACATCTTCGTCGAGGACGACCGCCTCTACGTGCGCTGCTACGATACCGACCTCGAGTTCTCGATACGGTAGGAGTCGGTCATGGCGAGGGTGTTCATGGCGGCCATCGAGGATGCAGGCGGGGGCGGCGCCTTCGTGAGAATCCCCTTCGACGCGGAGGCGGAATACGGCTCCAGACGGCCGGAAGTCATGGCTACGATCGACGGGATCCCGTACAGGGGCCGCCTGATCCGCATGGGTCTGCCCTGCCACCTGCTCCCGGTGGTGAAGGATATCAGGAGGAAGCTCGGGAAAGGCCCCGGAGACGAGGTGCGGGTGGTCATCGACCGGATCGGGGCGCGACAGACGGAGGATCGCCGAGGCATCGCCGGGGAGGGTTGAGATGAAGATCGGTATTGCAGTTCACTCGAAATCCGGCGTCACTCTCGCCCTGGCGGAAGCCGCCGCCGGCAGACTGCGGGAGAGGGGCCACGAGGCGGCAGTGCTGCCGCTCGAACCCGAGGGTGACGTACAGCCTCATCAGAATGACGTCAGGCTGAAGAGCACCCCCGACTGCCAGGGGTTCGATGCCATGCTTGTCGGAGGCCCGATCTGGGCGTTCGGGATGTCGCCGGTCGCCCTGGCCTTCGCCTCGGGGCTGGGGGACATGAAGGGGATGAAGGCGCTCCCGTTCGTCACGATGGGCTTCAGATGGAAGCTGCTGGGAGGAAGCCAGGGGATCTCCGCCCTGTCGCGCATGCTCGCCACGGCGGGGGCGACCGTGCTGCCGGGCGTCATCGCGTCCGCATGGGCGTCGAGATCCGACGCGGAGAAGAAAGCCGTCATCGAGAGGATCGTCGCTCTTCTCGAGGGCTGATCACCCGGGGCTCCGGCGGTCTTCCACGGACTGCCGTGCGATGGGTGCGTGCCGCCTGGCTACCTGAACTGCAGCGCCAGCTCCGCCCTCAGATAGGGCCCGGAGAAGTCGAGTTCGAAATCCTCCGCCCCGTCGAGCGCCACGCAGGACCGCCTGTATCCGCCCTGGGCGAACAGGCGCAGCGGCAGACCGATGAATTTGCCGCCTCCCTCCTGCTCCACCCTGAGAGAACCCATGAAGCCCATCGCCGATCCCGACCTCTCCGACAAAGTGAGGGGAGACTCGAGCGAGCGGTTGACGAAGGTGAACACCGGCCCGCCGCCTGCCGAGAACGACGCGCCCGAACTCCGCGAGATCACGTAGTAGCCCTCGGTCTCTATCTCGACATAGCTGTCGGCAAGGTCGATGACCTCCTCGTCGGAGTCGAACAGGCTGCTGAATCCCAGGGTCAGGAGGGCCAGCCAGACGTCGTCCATCGAGCTGTACTCCTCGCTGTAGGCCCCGTCGAAGCTCCCGAAGCCCAGCCCGCCGCGCACCTTGAACCGGCTGGAGGCGTCGAACGTGAGGTCGACGATTCCCGACGTCACGACCTCGTCGGTCTCGAAGGGTATCCCCGCGGCCTCCATCTCCTCCGCGAAGAGGTCCTCGTCGGACATCGAGGGGAAGCCGAACCCGAAGCCGAAGCCGATCTTGAACCCGGGATCGAAGCCGTCGCCGGGGCCCGAAGGCTGCGCCAGCAGTGCCGCCGCCGCCAGGATGGCGATCATCTCGACACCTCCAGCAGGATGGTGGAGAACACGGCGGAGTCGAGGGAGGCCTCGACGAAGTAGAGGCCGTCTTCGACGGGTTCTCCGTCACCGTCCTCCAGATCCCAGGTGCGTGAGACGGAAGTCCCGCCCGCGACCTGCACCCCGGGCTCCAGAACCATGACCTCCTCGAGTCAGTCGTTCTTCACGACGATGCTCACTGTGCCGGAGTCGGCCGGAGTGAAGCTCATCTCGTGAGGTCCGCTCACCTGCGTGAAGGGGTACGAGAACGAGTCGCACCCGGGGCCCGCCGCCAGGATCAGCAATGATATGGACAGGAGCCGCATCTTCATGGTCCCCTCCCTGCATCACGTCATGGATCCCCGATGAGAGTATCGCCCTCATATCTCTGGATCGCAAGGCTCGGCGAAGAAAGCCTTGCAGGAGGGTCGGGGGATGTCAGGTATTCAGATGCATCGATCGCTGATCGAAAACGGCGGAGGGGCAGGGGGCGGTCGTGAACCGGCTAGGGTTCGGCAGGGAACGTGCCCTCGGGGGCGTACCAGTCCGTCGGATCCACTCCGGTCACCACCGAGCCCGCCTCGACCTCCACCTCGATCAGCGAATGGTCTTCCAGGCCGTAGATCAGGCCGGCGGGGACGGCCTGGGAGTATCCTGCCACGAATGCCGACATTTCCGGATCGCGGGGATAGGAGACGACGACGTAGTTCCCCTCCGGAACCCGGAGAGAGTAGGAGGCCTGCCCCCCGTCGGTCTCCACCGACGCCACCGGCTCGAGCGTCTCCGAGTCGAAAGCGACCACGCGCTGGGGCTCGAGGTATTCACTGGGGAATGACAGGCGGCCGCGGATCGTCCCGGTGTCGATCACCGGGGTGGTTCGTGTGACACTGGTGCCGCAGGACGCGGCAAGAAGCATGACTGCCGACAGGACTGCCCCGTACGCGCGGGTTCGATGCCCCACTCTCCTCGTCTTCACCGGCAGACCACCAGCCTGGCCGTGCCGGTCGGACCGTCCCCTTCAGCCACCCTCACCAGGTAGACCCCGGGCTGCAGGGATGACACGCCTAACTCGACCCCGCCTCCCTCGTCGAGCACAGCCGACCCGACCTCCCGGCCCGCGAGGTCGTACAGGGTCACTGAAGCCTGAACAGGTCCGAACCCCGAGGTCTGAACCAGAACGACAGATGCCGCCGGCGAAGGAGAGACGCTGACTGCCACGGAACGGCCCGGCCCCTCTCCGATCCCCAGGCCCACAGGGACGGCAAGCGCAGCTATGCAGGCTACCGCGCTCCTCGCCACGTTCGTGCCGAACGGGAAGAACTCGAGGTAGTTCGCGATAAGGTCGTCATACCTGTGGTAGTACGGATTCTCGCCTAGCATGCTCTCGTACAGGTCTATCGCGGTGAAGCCGTTCGCCCAGAACGATAAGTGATCGCTGCCGCCGATAGTCGCATAGGTGTAGATCCTCTCCAGGTCGGGGACGTAGAGATCGGTGGACTGGTCGTACAGGTCGCTGAACGCGGCTGAAGAGTCGTTGTAGTAGACTCTCACGATGTCGAAGCTGCTCGGTCCGATCACCGGGCCGTAGAGGATCATGTCCAGGTTGACGTATCCCATGATGGAGTCACCCGCGGCCGCTGCTTCGGCTGCATAGAACCCGCTGCCCACGAGCCCGGCCTCCTCCGCCCCCCACAGCGCGATCTTCACCGTGTACTCGAACTGGTAGGGCAGCATCGTACGTGCCGCCTCGAGCGCCGTCACGGATCCGGATGCATTGTCATCGGCACCCGGGAACACTTCGTAGGGATTGTGCCCGGAATCGAGGTGGCCTCCGATCATCCAGTACCTGTCCGGGTACACCGTTCCGGGGATCGTGACGATGAGGTTCTGCGACACCCCGGGCGAGTCGACGAAGAATTCCTGCACCTCGACCTCGTAACCCATGCTCTCGAGCCTTGCGATCGCCCAGTCGCGCGCCGCCGGGAACGAATCGTTGCTCCAGTACCTGCTCTCGAACCGCTCGAGCCTTCCGATGATGGAGATGATCGAGTCCTCGCTCACCGATGCCACGATCTGCTCCACCCACGGATCGAACGACACGCTCCGGGGCAGCTCCGGCCTTACCGGCCTTTCCACGAGGGGCCTCAGCCTGACGGTGGCTTCGGTGAGAGCTGCGGTCCGCCCCGGATCGAGCCTGACGAAGCTGACGCCATCCCTCTCGTACAGGACGGAGCCATAGTCGCTGCAGGCGAGCGGGCTTCGCAGGTATTCGCCCATGATAGCGGCGTAATCATCGGGCGCCCCGGCTTCGGGGTCGAGCACGAGGCTCCCCGCGGGAGCAGGGCCTATGGCCAGGCGGAACCCGGCGCCGCGGAAGACCAGGACACTCCCTTCGGTCAGGGGAGCGGCGCCCTCCAGTACATGGAGCTGCGCAGGCGGTGCAGCATCTCCTGCGAGGATGCAGGCCAGAGACAGCATGATGATGCTCATACACGCCCCCTATCTCAGCAGGACGATGCGGAGGGTCCCCTCGCGGCCGTCCACGGAGTATCTGACCGTGTAGCATCCCGAGGGCAGGTCGGAGTCTCCTGTGATGACTCGCTCCCCGGCTCCGAGGACGCCTTCGAGCATCGTATCGACGAGCCTCCCCGAGATGTCGAAGATGTCGATGGACGCAGGCCCTTCCGCGGCGGATGCCACGATGAGCGAGATCGAGCCTCTTGCGGGATTGGCCGGGGCGATGACGGGGCATCCCGGTTCCGATCCGCCCCCGATCCCGGTGATGTCGTCCGAGAGCGAAACAGAGGTCACCACGGGATCTCCCCACTCCTCGTTCTGGGTCGGGCTCACCAGGTACTGCACGTACTCGTCGCCGGGGTCGACGTATCCGGCGAGCGACTCCCAGGATCCCGGCAGCATGAACAGCTCGGCGGACCAGCTTCCCATCTCCGAAGGATCGTCCGAGGACCTGACGCGCATCGTCAGGTATGTGCTGCCTTCGAACCTCATGAACCAGGGCTCCCCGGAGGAGGTGTCGACGTGGAGGATGGACGACGCGAGCGATCCGGTGCTGTAGAGGATCGCGCGATCACCCCACGGCATTGTGACGAGCGCCTGCCCGGAGTAGGACGATCCTGCCAGATCGCCGTAACCGTCTCCGTCGAAGTCACCATGGGTCATCCAGAAGAACCCGCCGGTGCCGATGGGCAGGATGGGTTTCGGAGCCCACGAGGTTCCGGTCCCGGTGTTCAACCTCAGCACGAGGCCGTTGTCGATGGCGGAAGAGGAGACGATGTCGAGATCGCCGTCAGAGTCGAGGTCCCTGGCCTCCAGGCAGCTCGAAGCCTTGTGCACGACTTCGACGGGGTTCCACGAAGGCGGAGAGCCGGTGCCGAGGTAACAGTAGATCTCGTCGGATATCACCGACCCGGCGGCGATGTCGTCCATCCCGTCGCCGTCGAAATCGGCCGCGACGAGACCGTAGAACGTACAGCCCAGCGTCGCGGTCTCGATCACCGTCCTGCCGTACCCGGGCGAAGTGAATGCGGCGAGCCGGATGCCGCCCGTACCCGCGACGGCCAGGTCGGGCCCGGCGTTCCCGTCGAAATCGCCGGTGACCGCGGTGATCGGACCGGGGAGGGTGTCGTCGATGATGTGGAGGACCCAGGAGGTACCGGCCCCGCCGGCGTTCTCGAACCATCCCACCCATCCGCCTGCGCGGGATGTGCAGAGGATGTCCGCGTCGCCGTCGAGATCGGGATCCCAGGCGAGGCACGAGTATGCGTCGGGGCAGGCCCCCACCCTGTTCTCGGTCCATGCCGATCCCGATCCCGAGTTCCGATACCAGGATATCCTGTCCGCACCGGATTCGGAGACGGCCAGGTCGGTGTCGCCGTCGCCGTCGAAGTCGGCTGCCGACAGCATGACGGGTTCGGGCGCATCGTCATCGACCATGATCGACTGCCAGGGGCCCGTGATCCCTGGGTTCACGCACAGGATCACCCGGCTAGTGTCCCAGAATCCGCCAGCGATGTCGGGCAGTCCGTCACCGGTGAGGTCGGACGAGCATATCGCGGTGGGCGACCCCTGCCCGGTGAGGATGGGGATCGCTGGCATGAAGCTCTGCTCGACGTAGTTCGTGTCCAGGTGGAGTACGCCGGTGATGGACCAGCAGACGTGATTCTCCTGCTGGAATGCAGTGCCCCAGTCCTCTACCGGCCCGGGGACGCCGGGGCCGCCGCTCCAGTCCGTCTGGGTGTATGTCGTTGCTGGCGAAGCGATCGGCAGGAGAAGCACCGGAACCAGGATTCTGCGCATAGGGGCCTCCTGACTCCCGGATTGGATATTCCTGCATCCATGATACGCCGGCACCGGAGGCGGGTCAACGAAGCGGGGTCACGACCGGCCGATGAGGGATTCCAGGGCGTCGAAGTGGCTGTGGAGACCATCCCGTCCTGCCGGCGTCAGCGTGTACCACGTCACCGGCTTCCTGTCGCGGAACTCCTTGCGCGCCGAGATGAATCCCTCGTCCTCCAGCTTTCTGAGCTGGGCGCCCAGGCTGCCGTCAGTCTCGCCCAGCAGCTCCTTGAGGCGCGAGAAGGAGAGCGCCGAATGCCGCGACAGGAGAACGCATATCCCCAGCCTCACCCTGTGGGACAGGAGCCCGCTCACCCCTTCGAGCGTGCCGCGGATCTCCTCGTCCGATCCGCGCTTCCCCTCAGGCATCTCTCCTTCTCCTCCCCAGCGCGATGACCACAAGCGAGGCGGCGGTCAGCACACCGGTCGCCGTCCATGCGTACGGCAGCGCAAAGAGCGTCGCGACGAACCCGGCCATCATCACGCCGCCGAGGAGCAGGAAGCTCCTGTCGAAGTGGACCCCGGCGCCCCACCATCCCATTGCGACGACCAGCAGGATGACCTGGCTCAGAACGGTGCCCTGCACGAAACCCCGGACGGCCAGCATCACGGCCAGGATGACCACCAGCATCATCCCGCCCCAGTGGAGCGAGTGCCTGATCCCTGTCTCCCTGTCGAGCTGCCCCATCCTCACGCCGGCCCTGCGTCCCAGGAGCCCGCTCAAAAGCCCGCCCCCGGGCCCGGCGATCATCCAGAACAGCGCAGTCTGCCGGGGTGCGAAGTCCACCATGGCGAAGCCCGCAAGGACCAGAACAGCCCAGAGAAGGAACACGGAGGCCGGGATGGAGCCCGACGAGGACCTGTCGACCAGCCCGCGCACGTAGCGGATGTCGGATTCAACTGAATTAGCGTCCATCATCACTCCTTTCCCAGAGTTCTCTGATTATTAGAGTATGATGGAACGGGGTCAAGTCCCTGGAGATCTCAGGCTCGGCAGGATGCGCTGACGGTCCAGGCCGCAGGGGAGACAGGAGCTTCAACACAATAGCAGCCTGACACCGGTCAGACCCGGTCACGTCCGTCGTCTTCAACCGGATTCCGAAAGCATCCCTGCCAGGACCGGGAGCGGGATCGCATCGATTCCCTCCGCCAGGGGGTATCTCTCCGATCCTGGATAGACGATGAACCTGCCTGTGGGCGAGAGATCCGCACAGGCCGAATGGAACCCCCGCCCGGGGCCGGGCGCCATGCTCCGCTTCACTTCGACAGCCCAGAGGACACCTCCGGGCAGGTCGAGCAGGAGATCTATCTCGGCACCTCCCCCGGTTCTGTAGAAGAATGGCTGCGTTCCCGCCGGACAGGATTCGATGAGCTGTTCGATCACGAATCCCTCCCAGCTCTGCCCGACCACCGGATGCGACAGGAGCGCCTCCCGGTCACCGATCGACAGCAGGGCATGAACGAGCCCGCTGTCCCTCACATAGACCTTGGGGGATTTCCGGAGCCTTTTCCCGGTGTTGGACGCCCAGGGCAGGAGCCTGCGCACTAGGAGTAGGTCCGCCAGAAGGTCCACGTAATGCGAGGCAGTCCTCACATCCACTCCGATGTTCCCTGCAAGCCGGGAGATGTTCAGCATGCCGCCCTGGTCGTGGGCGAGCATGATCCACAGTCTCCTCAGCCTCTCGGCCGGAATCCGGGGCCTCAGCTGCGGGATGTCCCTCTCGAGGTAGGACCTGATGAAATCGCTCCTCCACCTGAAACTCGCGACCCCGCTCCTGGCCAGGAAGCTGTCGGGGAACCCTCCCCGCACCCAGAGTTCGTCCATCCGCCCGGCGTCGGAGCCGACCTCCCCGATGCAGAAGGGAGCCAGCTCGAGGTAGCTCACGCGTCCGGCGAGGGTCTCACCGGACTGCCTCAGCAGGTCCATGGAGGCGGATCCCAGCAGCAGGTACATGCCCCTCCCGCCGCCGGCCAGACGGGTGCGATCGATGATCCCCCTCAGTACGCCGAAGAGCCCGGGCATGCGGTGTATCTCGTCGATGATGACGAGCTTCCCTGTATATCGCTCGAGATAGAGTTCGGGCTCGGCCAGTTTGGCCCTGTCCTTCTCGGATTCGAGATCGAGATAGATCGAGTCGGTCCTCCGGGCTACCTCGTGAGCGAGTGTAGTCTTGCCGGTCTGCCTCGGTCCGAGCAGCACCACGGCAGGCATCTCGCCCAGCCGCTCGATCAGCACGGGCAACAAGTGGCGTTCGATCATGTTTGCAAATATGGAGCGTGATTGTTTGTTTTGCAAGGATATGACTTCGGAGGTTCCCCTGGGATTCCGGTGGCTGGCGCCGGCCGTGGAGGCTGTCTCTTATACACATCTGACGCTGCCGACGAGTT